>NZ_JAQEXK010000009.1:0-115315 GCF_027693185.1 Butyricicoccus sp. OF27-2pH9A | reverse complement strand
GTGGGTCCACGGTTCGAGCCCGTGATGGTGTACCACGAAACCCGAGTTTTCTAACGAAAACTCGGGTTTTTGTTATGTCTTAATTTAATTTTGCGCTTTTGTATCTCTTTTCCTTGTGTTTGTTAAAACTGTAATCCGGCTGCCGCATGACGATTGACAAGGCGCACTCTCCGGGGTATGATAAGCACAAGGCAGGATAATTATTTACGGAATTGCACAGGGAGGGAATGCAATGCTGTTCAAAACAGAGCTTACCGAAGTCTCCACCATGGAGGAGATGGACAAAATCGTCAAGGCACTCAGCGCGAAAGGCATAGACGCGACCACGAAAACGGTCGATCTGATGAGCGGTGGTCTGTTGGAAAACCGGCGTTCATCCGGCACGTTCGGCATGAATGCCGAGGTGAGATTCGTTTACAAGATCTACGTTAAACGCGCGGAGCTGGAGCCTGCAAAGAGCGTGCTGGCGACAATCTGATTGCAAGAAGGGAATGAAGTAAAATTCATTCCCTTTTTCCATGCCTACTTTACCGATTCATCAAAATGTGATAAAATAGAAGCCAAACAGAAAATTTAGTTTCTATTCCGAGCGGATTTTCCGCTTTGGGTTTGGTTTGATGGAGGCTGCACTATGATAAAGTTCCGAATGCCGCTGCTGGCGGTGCGTGATGTGGAGATTTCAAAAAAATTTTACCATGATCTGTTCGATCAGGAGGTTGTGCTGGATTTAGGCGGAAACGTGACGTTTTCCGGCGGCTTTTCCGTTCAGCAGGATTTTGACAGGCTGACCGGCGTGCCCAAATCCACGATCCTGCACCAGTCGCACAACATGGAGCTTTACTTTGAGGTGGACGACTTTGACGCGTTCACGGAAAAGCTGCGCGGACACCTGGACGTGGAACTGGTGCATCCGCCGATGACGCATGCGTGGCAGCAGCGTGTGGTGCGCCTGTACGACCCGGACTGGCACATGATCGAGGTCGGTGAGTCCATGGAGCACATCGCACTTCGCCTGCTGGACGAGGGCCGTTCCGTGGAGGAAACCGCCGCTCTCATCCATCACCCGACTGATTTTGTGGAGCAATGCAGAAAGGGTTTGAAATAGATATGTTCGGTTATGAACCGGAATTCGTCGTGTGCGGCGATGCCCGGATTGCTTATTACGATGTCGGCCGAGGAAAGCCGCTTGTGCTGCTGCACGGCAACGGCGAGGACAGCTCGTACTGGAACGCCCAGATACCCGAGCTGACCCGCTTTTACCGCGTTATTGCGGTGGACAGCCGCGGGCACGGCGCCTCCGGGAGCGGCGGGCACGGCCTGTCGTTTGAAATGATGGCGGAGGATCTCAAAACCGTGCTGGACACGCTCGGCGTGAAAAAAGCGCACTTCCTCGGCTTTTCGGACGGCGGCAATCTGGCGATCAAATTCGCACTGACGCACCCGGAATATATAGATAAACTCATCCTCAACGCGGCCAATGTGGAGATGTTCAGCGGCGTCAAGCCGCAGGTGCAGCTGCCCGTTATGGTAGGCTACGGTGTTGCTGCGGCGCTGAGCCGTTTCAGCAAAAAGGCGGCGCGCCGAAGGGATGTGCTTGGACTGATGGTGCACCCGTATGGGGTGACGATGAACGATTTGGAGCGGCTGACCATGCCGACCCTCATCATCGTCGGCGAGCACGATGCAATACGCGAAAAGCAGACAAAGGAGATGGCCTCGCACATTCCCCACTGTGAAGTGGAGGTTTTCCGCGACGGCGACCACTTTGTTGCAGCAAAGCAGCCGTCCCGCTTCAACCGGACGGTTATAGAATTTTTACTTGGGAGATAATCAGCATGAAATTCATCAAAGCGGGAGAAATCGCAGACAGCAATATTTTCAACAAGCTCGACGAGCGCAAGAAGTCGCTCCTCGAAGGCGGCATGGACGTCATCAATCTGTCCATCGGCACGCCGGATTTTCAGCCGGGAAAGCATGTGATGGAGGCCGTCAGCCGCGCTGCACTCGACCCGGATATGTACAAGTATTCGCTGAACGAAACGCGCGAGCTGCTCGACGCCGTAGAAAACTGGTACAAGCGCCGCTATGACGTCACGCTTGCCGACGACGAGATCATGGCTGTGTGCGGCTCGCAGGAGGGCATTGCACACGTTGGCTTTGCCTTCGCCGGCCCGAACGACCTGATCCTTGCACCGGACCCGGGCTACCCGATCTTCTCGTTCGGCCCGATGATGACCGGCGCAACGGTCGGTCTGTACCCGCTGTACGCCGAGAAAAACTGGCAGCTGGACTTTAACGACATTCCGGAGGACGTGGCAGAGCGTGCAAAGGCGATCGTTGTTTCCTATCCGAACAACCCGACCACCGCCGTTGCCGACCGCAGGTTCTACGAAAAGCTGGTCCTCTGGGCGCGTGAGCACAACATCATCGTTCTGCACGATAACGCGTATTCCGACATTATGCTGAACGGGGAAAAGGGTCTGTCCTTCCTGTCCATTCCGGGCGCGAAGGAGGTCGGCATTGAGTTCAACTCGCTGTCCAAGACCTACAACCTGACCGGCATGCGCGTGTCCTTCGCACTCGGCAACCGCGAGGTTATCAGCCGTTTCCGCGCGTTCCGCTCGCAGATCGACTATGGCATGTTCTACCCGATCATGGCGGGGGCGGCTGCCGCGCTCAACGGTCCGCAGGATGTGGTAGAGAGCAACCGCACCGGCTACATGGCACGCCGCGACGCGCTGTGCGGCGGTCTGCGCTCGATCGGCTGGAACGTGCCGGATGCACAGGGCACCATGTTCGTCTGGGCGAAGATTCCGAAGCGCTTTGCGTCCTCGGTGGACTTCGCCATTGAGCTGATGGAAAAGACCGGCGTTATCGTGGTTCCGGGCAGCGCCTTCGGTGCGCAGGGCGAGGGCTACGTCCGCATGGCGCTTGTCGTTCCGCCCGAGCGCATGGCAGAGGCGGTTCGCCGCATTGACAAGAGCGGTATTGTAAAGGAGTGAGTTTCTGTTATGCAGATCGACCATATTGCACTGTACACGCGTGATTTAGAGCGCCTGTGTGAATTTTACACCAAATATTTTGACGGTACGGCGGGCAAGCTGTATCAGAATGAGGAGACCGGCACGCAGGCGTGCTTTGTGTCCTTCGCTGACGGCGCACGGCTTGAAATCGTGACCCGTCCGCAGTTTGAGGACGCCGAGCATTCGCGTCTGTGGACCGGCTGGGCGCATACGTCGTTCAAGGCGGGCACCCGAGAGAACGTGGACGCACTGACCGAGCAGATGCGCTCGGAGGGTTATGAGATCACGGATGGCCCTGTCGTCGGCAAGGATGGCTGCTACGGCAGTTTTGTGCTTGACCCGGACGGCAATACCGTCCGCATCGTAGCGTGAAGGAGAACGCAAATGAAGCTGATTTCATGGAATGTAAACGGCCTGCGTGCGTGCATGGGCAAGGGTTTCCTTGATTTCGTCGCCGCCGAGCAGCCGGATATGCTGTGCCTGCAGGAGACCAAAATGCAGCCGGGACAGGCTGATGTGCCGCTCGAGGGCGGCTACCGCGAATACTGGAACTCGGCAGAGAAGAAGGGGTACTCCGGTGTGGCGCTGTTTACCAAAACCGAGCCGCAGAGCGTCACCTATGGTCTCGGCATTGAGGAGCACGACCACGAGGGTCGTGTCATCACCGCTGACTACGGCGAATTCTACCTCGTTACCGTGTATACGCCCAATTCGCAGAATGAGCTGAAGCGTCTGGATTACCGTATGACGTGGGAGGATGCCTTCCGCGAGTATCTGGTAAAGCTGGATGCGGAGAAGCCGGTCATCGTGTGCGGCGATATGAATGTCGCGCATGAGGAAATTGACCTCAAGAACCCCAAGACCAACCGCAAGAACGCAGGCTTCACCGACGAGGAGCGCGGCAAGATGACCGAATTGCTCGCCGCAGGCTTTACGGATACATTCCGCCATTTTAACCCCACGCTCGAGGGCGTGTATTCGTGGTGGAGCTACCGTTTCCACGCCAGAGAGAAGAACGCAGGCTGGCGTATCGACTATTTCCTCGTGTCCGATCGCTTTGCCCAGCGGGTCAAGGACGCGCGTATCCTGACCGACGTGTTCGGTTCGGATCATTGTCCGGTGCTGATCGAAATTGAATAAGGACGAGTATGCCTTTCTGCCGGAGGCGTTTTTCGGCGGTGTGCAGGAGCAGGAGGACGAGGAAGAACTCGACCCGTACTTCCGGCCGGACGCCGCACCCGAGGACGAGGAACCCGAGCCGGATATGAGCTGGCTGCCGGAAACGCCGACCGAGCCGTGTCCGTGCTGCGGCGCAGAGATCCCCGAGAATCCTTCCTGGGGTTATATCTGCCCGATGTGCGGCTGGGAGATTGATTACGATGTCGAAGGTGAGCCGGATAAGCCGAGTGACCAGAATCATGGGCTGTCGCTTGCCGAGGCACGGTGGAACTTTCATTCGTTCGGTACGGTCGCACCGTGGAAGGTAATGGAGAATTGAAAATGGAGAATGGAGAATGGAGAATGGAGAATGAACTCGATGGGAGAGCGTTCTCCATTTTTTCATTCAGAAATAAATTCACTTTCCGTCAGATCAGTCAGAAATGCAGAGTGTTCTGCTCTGTTACTCTTTTCTTCTCTGCTCTGGTCTGCTCTACTGTACTGTACTGTTCTCTGCTCTTCTGTACTCTTCTCTGCTCTGTGTACTTTCTCGCCAAGAAATGCCCATTTCTCGCCAAGAAATAGTGATTTCTCGCCAAGAAATCCGGAACACTGGAAGAACAATACAATTCTTTGCAATATGCAGGCGGTTCACACGGCGTGGCACCCCAGGGTGGCCTCTCTTGCCCTTCGGGCAATTCACCTTCTGAGGGCGCCACACCCTACGGAAAAACTTTATCGTTATGTTCGCAGCGCAACTGGAGGCTGCGCAAGGATAGCGCAATTCTCCATTCTCAATTTTCAATTACTGCATAATTGCGTTCCGCCGCACATAAGCTATGCTGAAAGGGTGAGTGGATGTGCGGAAATTGATCTGTGCCGCTTTGCTCAGCGGTTTGTTTACGGTGCAGGCGGCGGCGCTGCCCGAAATGGGCGCGCTCTACGCGAAATCGGCGGCGCTGTATGCGGCAAACGGGCAGGAGCTTTACGTCTATAACGCCGACGAGCAGCTGCAGCCTGCGTCGGTGACAAAGATCATGACCATGCTGCTGGCGATGGAGGCGCTCGAGCGCGGCGAGGTGACACTGGACACGATGATAACCGGCAGTGAGTACGCCTGCTCGATGGGCGGCACGCAGATCTGGCTGGAGCCAGGCGAGCAGCTGACACTGGATGAAATGCTCAAGGCGATTGCGGTCGGTTCAGCGAATGACTGTGCGGTTGCGGTAGCGGAGCATCTGGCGGGCACAGAGGCCGCCTTTGTTGAACGGATGAACACACGCGCACGCGAACTCGGCTGCACGAACACAACGTTCATCAACGCCAACGGACTGGACGGCGAAGGTCAGAAGACGCTGACCTCGGCACGCGATCTTGCGCTTATTTCCTGCGAACTGCTGCGCCACCCGAAAATACTGGAGTACACCGGCATCTGGATGGACACCGTGCGCGGCGGTAAATTCGGTCTGGCGAACACGAACAAGATGCTCAAAAGCTATCAGGGTCTGACCGGTCTTAAAACCGGCTATATCCGCGAGGCCGGCTTCTGCATTTCTGCAAGTGCCGAGCGGGACGGACTGAGCCTTGTAGCGGTTGTGATGGCGGCGCCCACCAAGGAGAACCGCACAGCGGACGCGACCGCGCTGCTCAATTACGGCTTTGCCAACTTCACGGCGTACATGCCTGCGGCTGACGATCTGGCACCCATTCCGGTGACGCTCGGCACCGCGGAGACCGTGCAGCCGGTGCTCGAGGGCAGCGATTCGTTCGTGATTGAAAAGACGAGAGCAGGGGATATGCAGACCACGTTCGACCTGCCGGAGACGCTCACCGCGCCGATACAGGCCGGTCAGCGGTTGGGCGAAATGACGGTATCCGCCGGCGGAGAGACGGTTTTGACCGTTCCAATCATCGCCGAAGCCGGTGTGGACGCGCTCGGACTGCCTGAGCTGCTTATTTCCTTTGTGCGCGGCCTTGCAGGAAATGTTGTAAAAGATGAAAAATAACGTCAAAATCCGACGTTTTCCGAACAAAATTGGAAAGGCTGAGAAATTTACCATACAAAATGACGGAAAGTTTGCAATTCGGACTTGTGATTTTGGCTAAACTATGGTACACTAATAGCAACCTCAAAGGTTGGGAGGATAAAAACTATGGTAAAACTTATTATTGGCGGTACCGGTTCCGGTAAGACCAAGGAGCTTATTGATCAGGTCAACGCTGCAGTAAAAGAAGAAAAGGGCAGTGTCGTTTGTATTTCCCGCGGCAACAAGCTGACTTTCGATATCTCGCATGACGCGCGTCTGATCGACGCAGCGGATTATCCGGTTAGCGACATCGCAAGCCTGCTCGGCTTTGTCGGCGGTCTGCATGCCGGCAACTACGATATCACCCGTGTCTTCATCGACGGTCTGTACAAGATCATCGGCGGCAAGGACGCAGCCAAGGCTGAGGAGTTCCTCACCGCTCTGGACGCATTCTCTTCCAAGCACAGCGTAAACTTCACCGTTTCGCTCAGCGAGGAGCCGGAGTCTGCTACCGAAGACATGAAGCGTTTCCTGTAATCCTTAAACGGAAATACATATCGCAAGCACAAAAAAGCAACGATGAAAGTCGTTGCTTTTTTCTTTTGCCCGCAGCCGTGCTGGTAAGAAAAAACAATGGGGAATGCTGTGTCTTTTTCCCTTTGTGATAAAAAAGACAATCTGGCATTTTGTATATACTTAATAAGAATAATTTGTGCAGAATGTATGATACGACACAAATCCACAAAAAATATTTAGCTTTTCTGAGCAAAAGTATTTTACTTTTTGGGTAAGTTGTTTATAATAAGTAATATAGCGTGCCGAGGGAGCACGCTGCATTTTGTACAATGTTGCTATGGCGTTCATGAAGGGGGAATGCGATTGCAAAGAGGGAAAGAAGGCTTTAGTGTGCTGCGCTACCTGATCTATTTTTCTCAGGTAGGCTTCACAGTGATCACACCGCCGGTGCTTTGCTGCTTCGGAGCGATATGGCTCCGCAACCGGTTCGGTTGGGGCAACGGTGTGGTGATTATCGGAATCCTGCTCGGCATCGCGGTTGCAGCCTGCAGCCTGCGTGATTTTCTGCGATTCACCGAGCGCAAAGCCAGAGAAAGTGCAGAGAAAGAAAAGGAGCTGTGACGGGAATGCACATCGTTTATGAGGAAACGAAGCGCATGCTGCGCGGCATGCTCCCGCTGGCGCTGGTGACCTTCGGTGTGTTCGCTCTTTGCGGACAGGGTATCGCTCGGTCCGGCGCAAGCGTTCTGCTCGGTACGGCGTTCGCGCTGCTGCTGTTCTACATGATCGGCAGGAGCACGGTAAGGGCAACCGCCTTTCCGCCGGCACAGGGCATTCGCATTACGCGGCGCGGCTATGTAGTTCGCTACATGCTCACGGCGGTGTTCGTTATCGCGGCGATCAAGCTGCCGTATCTGAACGCAGCTGCAGCGGTCATTCCGCTGTTTTTCACCAAGGCGCTGCTCCTCTGGCGCCACGCAGTTCAGCGGAAAGGAGGTTAAACGGTTGAACGTCGAAATAAACGGTCCTAAAATACTGGGTTATTTGTTCGGCAATACCAATCTGCCGATCACGGAGACCATGAGAAACTCATGGATCATCATGGCGTTTATCCTGTTCCTGTGTATCTTTTTAACACACCGCATGCAGAAGATCCCCAAAGGCAAGCAGGCACTGGCCGAAAAGGCGGTGCTGATGATCGACGGTCTGGTCGAGAGCACGATGGGAGAAGGCTGTCAGGCTTTCTCGCCGTACATTATGACGCTGATGATGAGCTCGCTGTTCGGTTCACTGGCCAGCCTGTTCTGGATGCGCTCTACCACGGCAGACCTGAACACCACGCTCGGCTGGGCGATCATCACGTTCGCGTTGATCACGTTCAATAAGATCAAGTACGGCGGCATCAAGGGCTACCTGAAGGGGTTCCTCGAGCCGATCTTCGTCATGGCGCCGCTCAACGTGCTCAGCGAGATCGCAACGCCGGTCTCCATGTCGTTCCGTCACTTCGGCAACATGGCAGGCGGCCTGGTTATCACCACGCTCATCATGGGCGCACTCAAGGTGCTGTCTAATGCGGTATTGGGTTTCCTGCCCGATAATATCGCGCTGCTGCAGATCGGTCTGCCCGGTGTGCTGTCGCTGTATTTTGACTGCTTCACGGCCTGCATGCAGGCGTTCATCTTCAGTATGCTCACCATGGCTTATGTAGGCGACGCACGCAGCAGCTGACGTGAAGAAAAAACAAATTCCAATTTCGTTATCTGAATTAGGAGGAAGAAAAGTATGGATCCCAAAGCATTCGTAGCAGGTATGTCCGCTCTTGGTGCAGGTATGGCAATGATCGCCGGCCTTGGCCCTGGTATCGGCGAGGGTTATGCCGCCGGTCAGGCGTGCTCCGCAATCGGCCGTCAGCCGGAGGCACAGGGCGATATCACCCGTACCATGATCCTTGGTATCGCAATGGCAGAGTCCACCGGTATTTACGCGCTGGTTATCGCGCTGATCCTGCTGTTTGCCAATCCGTTCGTTGGCCAGTTTTAATTGGAAGAGCCAATATCCCAACTGTCTGCGGCGCTTTGCGGAAAAATTGCGCGGGAACTTCGTTGCGGCACCTTGCAATACACAAAGTATTGCTGCGGCACCGCGCCTTGTTCGCACACAATTTTATCTTGCAAATCGCTCTTGCCAGTTGAAATATTGCCTCTTCATAGACCGCGCGTATTGAGCGGTCTATGATTGAAAAGACGAAACGGATTCTTCCGTTTGGGAAGGAGGTAAACCAGTGACAGCAGCATTATATGAAGCGTTTGTCAGCATCGGCTGGTGGGAGATCCTCGTGACGATGTGCAACACGCTCATTACGTTCCTGATCATCAAGAAGTTTCTGTACAAGCCGGTGCGCAAGATGCTCGCTGCTCGCAGCGAGGAGGTACAGTCCATGTACGCCACCGCCGAGAAGGCGCAGAGCGAGGCCGAGCAGATGCGCAGCGAATACACCGAGCGTCTGTCCAAGGCGAAGGAGGAGGCTGCCGAGATCGTCGGCTCCGCTACCCGCCGTGCCGCAGAGCGCAGCGATGAGATCCTGCGCGAGTCCTCGCAGCAGGCATCCGCTATGGTCAAGAAGGCCGAGCGCGTCATCGAGCAGGAGCGCATCAAGGCGCACAAGGAACTCAAGGATGAGGTTGCGGATCTGTCCGTGATGATCGCCTCCAAGATCGTGGAGCGCGATGTAAAGCCGGAGGATCACGAACGCTTTATCGAAGACTTTATTGACAAGGTGGGGTGAGCAAACATGGCGGATATGGTAAGCGAGCGCTACGCACTGAGCCTTTACGAGGTCGCGCAGGACGAGAAGCAGGAAAAGCTGTATCTCGATCAGCTGACCGAGGTGTGCGCGGCGTTTGACAGCGAACCGGATTTCCTCAAAATGCTCACAACGCCCTCTATCGCGGCGGAGGACAAGCAAAAGGTCCTGAAAGCCGTGTTCGAGGGACGTATCGAGCCTTTTCTGCTCAATTTCCTGATGCTCGTAACGGATAAGGGCCGCATCGGTCTTATCCACGAGATGTGTCAGGCATATAAGGAGCAGTATTATTTTGAAAACGGCATCGTAGAGGTGCTGGCGGTCACGGCGGTGCCGATGAGTGCGGCGCTGACCGACAAGCTGCGCGGCAAGATGGAACAGGTTACGGGTAAAAAGGTAGAGCTGAAATGCTCGGTCGATCCGAGTATTATGGGCGGCATCGTTGTGAAAGTCAACAACGAGCAGTTCGATACCAGCCTGCGCACCCGTCTGGAAGAGCTTGCAGCACGGTTGACCGGTACACAGGAAAGCAGGTGATTTTTATGGAATTGCGCTCCGAAGAGATCAGCAGCATTATCAAGGAGCAGATCACGCATTATCAGAGCCAGATCAAGCTGACCGACGTAGGTACTGTCGTTACCGTCGGTGACGGTATCGCGCATATCCATGGCCTTGAAAACTGCATGGCAGGCGAGCTGCTCGAATTCCCGGGCGGCGTGCAGGGCATGGCGCAGAACCTGGAGGAAGAGCTGGTCGGCGCGGTTATCCTCGGCTCGGATCAGAACATCCGCGAGGGTGACACGGTAAAGCGCACCAAGCGAATCGTGGAGGTCCCGGTCGGTGAAGCCATGCTGGGCCGCGTTGTCGACGCACTCGGCAAGCCTATCGACGGCAAGGGCGCTATCGAAACCAAGGAGAGCCGTCCGATCGAAATGCCCGCACCGGGCATCATCGAGCGAGCTCCCGTTAATGTGCCGCTCCAGACCGGTATCAAGGCGATCGACTCCATGATCCCGATCGGCCGCGGTCAGCGTGAGCTGATCATCGGTGACCGTCAGACCGGCAAGACCGCGATCTGTCTGGACACCATCATCAATCAGAAGGGCACAGGCGTTATTTGTATCTATGTAGCAATCGGTCAGAAGCGTTCGACCGTTGCACAGGTTGCAGAGACGCTTGCTGCCAACGGCGCGATGGATTATACCTGCATCGTCGCCGCAACCGCATCCGAGTCTGCACCGCTGCAGTACATTGCACCGTACGCGGGCTGCTCGATCGGTGAATTCTTCATGCACAAGGGCAAGGACGTTCTGGTCATTTACGACGATCTGTCCAAGCACGCGGTAGCTTACCGTGCACTTTCCCTTCTGCTTCACCGTCCGCCAGGACGTGAGGCTTATCCGGGCGACGTATTCTATCTGCACTCTCGTCTGCTCGAGCGTGCAGCGAACATCCAGAACGGCGGCAGCCTGACCGCACTCCCGATCATCGAGACGCAGGCAGGCGACGTTTCGGCATATATCCCGACCAACGTAATCTCCATTACCGACGGTCAGATCTTCCTCGAGACCGAGCTGTTCAACTCCGGTATCCGTCCGGCGGTAAACCCGGGTATTTCGGTATCCCGCGTCGGCGGCAACGCGCAGATCAAGGCAATGAAAAAGGTAGCCGGTACGCTCAAGCTGGCGTACTCGCAGTTCCGTGAGCTGCAGGCGTTCTCGCAGTTCGGCTCCGACTTGGACGCGGACACCAAGAAGCGTCTGGAACAGGGCGCGCGCATCGTAGAGGTGCTCAAGCAGCCGCAGAACAGCCCGATTCCGGTCGAGAAGCAGGTTATCATCATCTATGCCGTTGTTTCGGGCGCACTGCTTGATATTCCGGCAAATCAGATCGGCGAGTTCGAGAAGGAGCTGTTCTCCTTCGTGGACAGCGTTTACGGCGACATTCCGGAGTCCATCCGCACCACCGGCAAGCTGGAGGATGATGTGAAGGAAAAGCTGACAAAGGCAATCGAGGAATGCAAGAGTAAGTTCCTTTCCGAGCACTAACGCGAAAGGGAGGGACTGAAAATGGCTTCCGGAAATATGAAGGACATCAAGCGCCGTATCAAATCGGTGCAGTCCACCATGCAGATCACCAAGGCGATGGAGCTGGTCGCGTCCTCCAAGATGCGCCACGCGAAGGAGCGTGCGCTCGGCGCAAGACCGTACTTCAACGCCCTGTACCAGACGATTACGCGTCTGGCGGGTGCAACGCGCGGCAGCGAATCGGTTTATACCAGACCGCGTGAGGTCAAGAACAGCCTGTACATCGTCATCGCGGGCGACCGCGGACTGGCAGGCGGCTACAACGCCAACCTGTTCAAGCTCGCCGCTGCCGAGATGCAGGGCAAGCAGGCGCAGGTCATCACCATCGGCAAAAAGGCGCAGGAGCATTACGCAAAGCGTCCGGTAACGGTGGCGGCGGACTATCCCGGCATTGCCGAGACCATGCGCATCAGTGATACGCATCCCATCGTGGAGGACATGCTGAAGCTGTTCCGCGAGGGCAGGGTGGACGAGGTTTTCCTGTGCTATACGGAGTTCATTTCTCCCTTGCAGCAGGAGCCGAAGTGCCTCAAGCTGCTGCCCGCGCACTTTGACGCGGCAGACAAGCAGCCGGCAGGCGCCCATGTTCTGACCGAATACGATCCCTCGCCGGAGAGCGTGTTTGATGCAGTCATTCCGGAGTATCTGTACGGCGTGTTGTACGGCGCGGTAGTCGAAAGCTACTGCTCCGAGCAGTCGGCGCGCCGCATGGCAATGGAGGCTGCGTCGGATAACGCGGGCGAGATGATCGAAAATCTGAATCTGTCCTACAACCGTGCGCGTCAGGCAGCGATCACACAGGAAATTACGGAGATCGTGGCCGGCTCGGGCGAGGTAGGAGCTTAATCGAGAGTGGAGATAGAAGAGTGGAGAGCGGAGATACCTCTCGTCTCTTCACTGTGAACTCTGCACTCTTCACTCTTTTCACAAAAGGGAGTTTTGCCAATGAGTGAGCAGAATATTGGCACCGTTGTCCAGATCACCGGACCGGTGCTTGACATTAAATTTGCCGCTGACGCGCTTCCGAAGCTGCTGAATGCTATTACGATCGACAACCACGGTCAGATCATCACGGTCGAGGTTGCGCAGCACATCGGTCAGGATACCGTGCGCTGCATCGCAATGGAATCCACCGACGGCTTGGTGCGCGGCATGAAGGCAGTCGATACCGGCAGCCCGATCACGGTGCCGGTAGGCGACAAGAACCTCGGACGTATCTTCAACCTGCTCGGTCAGCCGGTGGACAACAAGCCGGCGGTCGAGGGCGAGGAGCGCTGGCCGATCCATCGTCCGGCGCCGTCCTACGAGGAGCAGCAGTCCACGACCGAGATCCTCGAGACCGGCATCAAGGTCGTTGACCTGATCGCGCCGTTCGCCAAGGGCGGCAAGATCGGTCTGTTCGGCGGCGCAGGCGTCGGCAAGACCGTTATCATCATGGAGCTGATCAACAACATCGCAAAGCAGCACGGTGGTATTTCGGTATTCACCGGTGTAGGCGAGCGTACCCGTGAGGGCAACGATCTGTACAACGAGATGCAGGAATCCGGCGTTATCAACAAGACTGCGCTGGTTTATGGCCAGATGAACGAGCCGCCCGGAGCGCGTATGCGCGTTGCACTTTCCGGTCTGACCATGGCGGAGTATTTCCGCGATGTCGAGGGTCAGGACGTGCTGTTGTTCATCGACAACATCTTCCGCTTCACGCAGGCTGGCTCGGAGGTTTCCGCGCTGCTCGGCCGTATGCCGTCTGCCGTAGGCTATCAGCCGACGCTGGCAACCGAGATGGGCGCACTGCAGGAGCGAATCACCTCGACGAAGAAGGGCTCGATCACGTCCGTACAGGCTGTTTATGTGCCTGCCGATGACCTGACCGACCCGGCTCCGGCTACCACGTTCTCGCATCTGGATGCAAAGGTCGTTCTGTCGCGTGATATCGCATCCATGGGTATTTACCCGGCGGTTGATCCGCTGGATTCGTCCTCGCGTATCCTGTCGGCGGACGTTGTCGGCAAGGAGCATTACGAGGTTGCCCGTGCGGTGCAGTCCATTCTGCAGAAGTACAAGGATCTGCAGGATATCATCGCCATCCTCGGCATGGATGAGCTGTCCGACGAGGACAAGCTGACCGTTGCCCGTGCCCGTAAGATCCAGAACTTCCTCTCGCAGCCGTTCCATGTTGCAGAGCAGTTCACCGGTATGGCGGGCAAGTATGTGCCGGTCGCTGAGACTATCCGCGGCTTCAAGGAGATTCTTGAGGGCAAGCATGACGATCTGCCTGAGTCGGCGTTCCTGTTTGCCGGCACGATCGACGAGGTAGTGGAGAAGGCTAAGAAGGGGGCATAATATGGCTACCTTTCATCTCAAGGTGCTCACGGTCGATAAGCAGTTTTTCGACGGTGAAGTGGACCGTATCGTGGTTCGCACCTCACAGGGCGATGTCGGCATCCTGCCGAACCATGTGCCGTATGTTGCGGCGCTCGGCACCGGCGGCCTGACCATTATCCGGAACGGCGAACGCCGTGTAGCGGCGGTTTCGGGTGGTTTTGTGGATGTTTCGGCAGAGCAGACGGTCGTGCTGGCGCGTACCTGCGAGTGGGCCGACGAAATCGACGTTGCCCGTGCCCGTGAGGCCGCAGACCGTGCGAAAGCGATTCTGCAGAAAAAGGCCGGCGACCGTGAAATGGATATCGCACAGGGCAAGCTGAAAAAGGCGGTAAACCGTATTCGCATCGCGGAGAGCAAATGATACAATTTCCGGCAGAGGAATTGTATCAGCATTACTGAATAATTCGGCATATTGACCGAATATAAATCCCTCGATTTGATTGAATCGGGGGATTTTTTGTGCTATAATAGCCGCTGGAAGACAAAGAAAAATTCTCTGCCGAAATGAAATGGGGGAATTTCCATGAAACGAGCGCACGGGCAGATGTCGGAATCGCTGCTGCTGGGTGCACTGCTGGCTATGGCCGGCGGTTTTTTTGACGCATATACCTATCTCTGCCGCGGCAAGGTGTTTGCTAACGCGCAGACCGG
This sequence comes from Butyricicoccus sp. OF27-2pH9A, assembly GCF_027693185.1. Classification (NCBI taxonomy): domain Bacteria; kingdom Bacillati; phylum Bacillota; class Clostridia; order Eubacteriales; family Butyricicoccaceae; genus Butyricicoccus; species Butyricicoccus sp. OF27-2pH9A. Next base: position 100,665 of record NZ_JAQEXK010000009.1, on the reverse strand, counting down.
CAATATTGTCCTGTTCGGCGCGAATATTGCCGAGGGCAACTGGCTGCGGGCAGCCGAATATTTCCTGCCGATTCTGGCGTTCGCACTGGGCGTTGTGGCGGCGGAGATTGTCAAGCGGCGGTACAAAAAACGCCAGAGCGACATCAACATCCACTGGAGACAGATTGTCGTGCTGGTCGAGATCGTGCTGCTGATTGCAGCGGCATTCCTGCCGCAGACGCTGAATACCACGGTCAACATCATGATCTCGTTCATCTGCGCGATGCAGGTCGAGTCGTTCCGCAAGGTGCGCGGCAGCGCATTTGCAACCACGATGTGTACAGGCAACCTGCGTTCGGGCACCGAGCAGCTTGTAATCTGGGCACAGACCGGCGACCGGAATGCGATCCGCAAAACGCGCAACTATTACTCAATCATCCTGTTTTTTATCCTCGGCGGTGCGATTGGCGCACTGACAACCGCGAGAATTGGCGAAAAAGCGCTGCTGCTGACCTGTATCCCGCTGAGTCTGGTCTTTGCAGTCATGTTTGTCGAGGAAGAACATACGCTCGAGGCGGAGGAGACCGCCGGAAAGGAACGGTAAACCATGTCGATCAAACTGATCGCCGCAGATATGGACGGCACGCTGCTGTCCAGCCGTAAGCAGCTGCCCAAGGGCTTTTTTCCGCTGGTGCGCACGCTGAAAAAGATAGGCGTACGCTTCGCGCCTGCATCCGGACGGCAGTATTACAACCTGTACGAGCAGTTCGGCGAGATCGCGGACGAGCTGATGTACATCAGCGAAAACGGCGGCATGGTGTGCGACGGACGCAAAATCGTGTCGTTCGAGGCCATGCCGCAGCAGCTGGTGTGCGCGGCTGTGGAGCTGGCGCGCGGTCTGCCGAATGTGCACGCAATCGCGTCCATGCGGGACGGCGCGGCCTACGAGGACGACGATCCGGTGTTCGTGGAGAACATGGCGATGTACTACGCACGTCGCAAAAAGGTGCCTGATCTGCTTGAAGCCGTGCAGCAGGAGCCGGTGTGCAAGGCGGCACTTTTCTGCAAAAATGCAGCGGAAACCAACGTGCTGCCGTACTATCGGCAGATGTTCGACGATAAGCTGCAGGTAGCACTCTCCGGCGCGGACTGGGTGGATTTGATGCGCCTGGGGCTGAGCAAGGGCGTGGCCGTGGGCGTTATGTGCGATAATCTGCACATCACACCCGCGCAGTGCATGGCGTTCGGCGATTATCTGAATGATGTGGAGCTTCTGCGCTCGGTGGGCGAGTCCTACGCGATGGCGAATGCACATGAGCGGCTCAAGAAGGTCGCAAAGCATGTTTGTCCGTCCAATGATGAGGACGGCGTGTGCCGCACGATCCGCAGCGTGCTGGCGGTGGAATAAACAGCGAAACCCGGGAATCGAAGGATTCTCGGGTTTCTTTTTGAATTAGGCTGTATTTGTATTCTGTTTGGAGACTTGAATATAAATAAGAGAGAATAAATTGAATGTGGAATAAGAATGCGGTTTCGAGAACGATTATTCGAGGGTCAGCTTCTTGTCGGTCAGGAAGGACTCCTTGCAGCGGAAGGCGATCTTGGTGGACTGGGTGCCGTCGATAACGCCCGGAGTTGCCTTGCGGCCGGTTGCTACGCAGTCGCAGAATTCCTCAATCTCAGTGATGTATGCATCGTGCCAACGGGTGATGAAGTCCTGATAGCACTCGCGGCATACGCCGTGCTGGCTCATAACCTCTACGAGAGAGTCGGTCGGAACGGAAGCGATACGCAGCGTGCCGCGGGTACCAACGATTTCGGTCTCAACATGAGAGCCGTGAGCTGCTGCACGACCGGCAAAGAAGAATGCCATAGCATCGTTTTCCATCTTCATCAGGCCGGAAACGTTATCGCCGTCGTCCCAGTCCTTGTACTGCTTGAACTCGTAGCAGCCGCCGGTTGCCCACAGCTCCTTGACCTCGGAGCCGGTCAGCCAGCGAATCAGGTCGAAGTCGTGAATGGACATATCGATGAACTGACCGCCGGAGCGCGGAGCGTACTCCAGGGTGCCCTCAATGATGGAGATCGGGTCCTGCGAGTAGCAGCGAACCAGAATAACATCACCGATGTCGCCGTTCTCCATCTTCTTCTTGGCTACCTGATAGGAGTGGTCATAGCGGCGCATGAAGCCCAGCATAAAGGTCAGCTCCGGGTGAGCGGCGATGATGGCCTCGGCCTCCTTGCACTTTTCAACCGTGTCAGCCAGCGGCTTTTCGCAGAAAACGTGCTTGCCTGCGTCCATCGCAATCTTGATCATCTCAACGTGAGAAGCGGTGTTGGTGATGATGGCAACGGCCTCAACGTTCGGGTCAGCGCACAGATCCTTCGGGTCGTTGTAAACGGCGGTTACGCCCAGTTCTTCAGCGACCTGCTTTGCGCGGTCGAAGTTTGCGTCTGCGATAGCTACCAGCTCCGAACCCGGAACGCGGTTTGCAATGTTGCAGGCGTGCTCATAACCCAGACGGCCTACACCGATGATACCAATCTTCAACTTTTTCATAGTAATACCCTCCTTTGTGATCTTTTCTTACTCTTTTTATTAAGGCAACACCGCACAATTAAAGCTGCGGCGCTTTGCGGAAATTTTGTGCCCTGACTTTGTTGCGATTTCACGGTAATACGTCAAGTATTACCGCAAAACCGCGCCTCGTCAGTACGCAAAATTTACTCGCAAATCGCTCTTGTCCAATTATGCGGTATTGCCTTGAAAATAATGGGTTAACTTACAGTCCGGTGTGCTCCTTGACGTAGGCGCGGGCCATGCGGGCGTACTCGAGCGGATTTGCGATAGCCGGATCCTGCTCAGCCTCTACGACCAGCCAGCCCTCGTAGTTGTACTCGTCGAGCAGCTTGAATACGGTCGGGAAGTCTACGCAGCCTTCCGGGTCGCCGGGAACGGTGAACACGCCTTCCGGAATCGAACGGAGGAAGCTCTTGTTCTCGGCGTAGCACTTATCCATTGCAGGCTTGCGGACATTTTTGAGATGGACATGACCGATGCGGTCGTGGTGCTTCTTGAGAATTTCGATCGGGTCCTCGCCGGAGAAGGTGAGATGACCGGTATCGTAAATCATGCTGACGTACTTCGGGTCGGTCATAGCGAGCATACGGTCGATTTCGTCGGTCTTCTGCACGGTAGTCGTCATGTGATGATGGTACACGATCTTCATGCCGCTGTCATAAGCGATCTTGCCGAGGTGATCCAGACCCTTGGTCAGTACCTCCCACTCATCGTCGTTCAGCACCTTCTTGTTGGAAAGCGGAGTGTTCCACTGATGCTGAATGGAGAACGACTGATCGGACGTGTTGATAATCGTAGCGCCGATCGACTTCAGGAAGTTCATGTGGTCAACGAACGCACGCTCGTTCTGCCACATCGGCAGTTCATTTAAGTAGGTGCTGATCCAGCCGGTGATGGCGGAAATACCGCGGCGGCCAAACTCCTTATTCAGAATCGCCGGATCACGCGGGAACTGGCAGCCGATCTCGGTGCCAACATAACCGGTCAGAGCGATTTCACTGATCGTCTGCAGGAAGCTGTTTTCAGCACCCATCTCCGGCATGTCGTCCTCGGTCCATGCAATAGGCGCGATACCGATTTTAACCTTTTTGGGATCTAACATAATGCTTCGTCCTTTCATTCTTGTTGTATCTCACAACTGAGCTGTGAGATTCTTTCTTCTCTTTGTGCTTATAGTTTAGCAGATATGGCGAACGGTTTCTTTTAGATTCTTGGCTTGATTCAAAAAACGGAAACTTTTTTTCGGACACCCGAAAATCCCATATATATAATATATTAGAGGTAAAAGCGGCGGTAAAAATGCACAGTATTTTTTCGGAGCGGGTTTGAGGCTGTGCGCTTGTTTTTATAAATCCTGCTTTTTGCCGGTCGGAGACCGGCGAATCGGCAGGTTTGCGAAAGCTGAAAAACCGCAGAGAAACATACGGAAGATTCTCGGTCGGATATGCTATACTATAAATAAGCGAGAACAAAAAACAAGAATCTGCAAATAGCAAGAATTTATAATTATTCTCAGCCCGACCGCAAAAAAGCACGATATACGGCGGTCTGCAAAAGCAAATATGTGCTAGCGCACAACGGACCCGTGTGCTATACTTTTATAAGAGTAAAATCACCGTCAGAGAAAGAGAGGAGCTGCAAAAAACTATGCCGAAGGCAAGCCTGAACGTACAGTGCTTTGTAGAGAAGGAAGTTAAATCAATTTTTGAGGGGGAGAATCAGCCGAAGCTGCTTTACGTCAGTGAAATCCGACCGGATGCCAGTGCGCATCCGCGTGTCATGCATGCGCATGAGGATTTTGTCGAGCTGATTCTTATTTGCAGCGGTTCAAGCGAATACCTGATTCACGATAAAAAAGTCATCATCAAGCCGGGTGATCTGCTCGTATACAACGCAGGCGTGGTGCACGACGAGGTTTCCGGTCCGAATATGGAAGTCGGCAGCTACTGCATTGCCGTCGGCGGGCTGCATATGCCCGGTCTGCGCGAAAACGCACTCATTCCGGATGATGCGGGCTATGTATTCCCGACCGGCAAGTATTTCGCTGATCTGCACTGCCTGTTTGAAATGATGTTCCGCACCCTGTCGGCGGGCGAGCCGAATGCTGAGTTGTTCTGCAGTTCGCTGATGCACGCGCTGCTGATGTCGGTGCTGACGGTCACCGCCGGTTCTCACGCGGAGTCGGAAAAGCCGCTGGAGGAGCCGCACATTCTCGGCAGACGGATTAAGGAATATATTGACAAGCATTATATGGAGCCGATCACGCTGCAGAGCATGGGTGAGGCGCTGCACATCAGTCCGTATTACTTATCGCATGTTTTCAAGCAGATGAGCGGGTATTCGCCCGTGCAGTATCTGCTGCGCCGCCGCATCGGTGAAGCACAGACGCTGCTGATCACGACCGACCTGTCCATCACGCGTATCGCAGAGATGGTGGGATATGACACGCAGAGTTATTTCAATCTGCAGTTTACCAAAAACGTCGGCATGCCGCCGAATAAGTTCCGGCAGAATTATATTGTGTCCACCGGCATCGAGGAGAAGCCTAAGCGCAAACGCAAGTAAAAAATCCCTGTACAGAGTGAGAATTCTGTGCAGGGATTTTTTAATGAGGAAAACTGCGGAAAAAAGCATTCTCGTGTACAGAACGGGCGGTTTGCTGCGGGAGTTTTTGTACGCATATTCCATCCAAAATCCGCATAGAATTTCGTGAAATGGGGTCATGCTGTGCGGGTCAGAAAAGGAACGATTTTATACGCAGCAGGCGTGCTCGCGTGCGGAAATGTGCTGCTGCAGGTGCTCGGATTTGTCTATCGCGTGGTGCTCAGCCGCTTTGCGGGTGCGGAAGGTCTGGGCGTGTATCGGTTGGTCAATTCGGTGTATTTAGTATTGAATGCAGGCTGTCTGTCCGGCGTGACAACGGCGTGTTCGCGGCTGAGCGCGGCGTGCGAAGCAAGAGGGGAGAGCAACCGGTTAGGCGCGGTTTTGCGGCTGGCGTTCCGCGCCTTTTTTGCGCTGAGTGCGGCCTGCACAGCGGTGGTTCTGCTGTGCGGCGATGGCATCGCGGCAAACCTGCTCGGTGACGGACGCTGTGCGCGCGCGTTTCCGTACATGCTGCTGTGTCTCGCACTCACCGGCGTGGAAAATATTTTTAAATCGCTGTTTATCGGACTGGAAAGGGTGCAGTACACGGCCTGCTCCGAGGTCGGTGAGCAGCTTATCCGCATATTCGCGGTCAGCTTTCTGCTGTACGAATATGGCAGCGGTGACTATGGCAGAATCGCCATGCTCATCTTTGCGGGCATGGTGTGCAGCGAAGTGTTCAGCGCACTTTTCCTCACGCGGCTGTTCCGACGAAATATGCGGCATATTCGCTTTACAAGGCCGGATAAGGAACTTTACGGTCAGTTTTTCGGCATTGCCGCGCCATTATCCGCCTCGGCGCTGATCGGCAATATGCTCGGCTCGGCAGGCGCCGTCCTGCTGCCGCAGCGCCTGATGGCGGCCGGTCTGGACTATGAGCAGGCGCTGTCCGCGCTCGGCGTGATCTCGGGCATGGCCATGCCGCTGCTGCTGTTTCCGGTCGCGTTCGTCAGCTCGGTCTGCACAGCGCTGCTGCCTGCCGTTACGGCAGCGCAGGCGGTCGGTGAGCAGGCACGCGTGCGTGTTTTGACCGGCCGTGCCGTTACGACTGTAGGTCTCATCGGCATGCCGGCAACTGCTGTTCTCGTGCCGCTGGCACCGCAGCTGAGCGAGATGTTTTTCCGCCAGCCACTCACCGGCGGCTACGCCGCGCTGCTCGGCGCGGCAGCCGTGGCGGCCTACTACCAGATGGCGACCGGCAGCCTGCTCAATGCGCTCGGCCTGCAAAGGTGGAACGTGGCAACCGCCATCTCTGCGGAGCTGTGCCAGCTTGCGTTGCTGTACCGCTGGTGCGCAAGGCCAACGCTCGGCATTTACGGCTACCTGCTTGCCATGTTTTTGACCGGAGCGAGCGCCGCTGCGGTCAACCTTGCCATCCTGCACCGACGGACAGCGTTCCGCCTGAAACCCTTCCGGCGGTTCGGCGTGCCGCTGCTCTGCAGCGCTGCGGTTTTTCTGTGGACTCGCTTTTTCGCGCAGACGTTCGCCTGCCGGTTTGATAACACCGTGACCGCCCTCACGGCAGCACTCGTGTCGGCTATCATACTGTATTTGCTCGTGCTGAGGCTGCTCGGCATCCGTCTCGGGCGGTATCTGGCACATCGCGTGGAAAATCCGGCAGTCCTTCCGGTATTCCTGTGGTAGGAAAATAGAGAAGTGCTATCAGCGTGAAGATTGGAGAAAGGGTAACGGGTTGCCGCTGTGCAGGCGCCGGCTTTTCTGCTGCAGGAATAAAAAATGAAAACAGAGCGCTTCACAGCAGTGAAACGCTCTGTTTTTGTATGAGTATCATCGGATTTGCGTGCTCCGGAGCTTCCTGCAGTCATTGCTCGGAAATCCGGATGAAGCAGTTCTGCAGCAGCCGGAGATGATTCGCACAGCGGGAACTTCTCGGTGAATACATGATTTGTCTGTTTTACGCAGTTTTCCGGCCGATTTCACAGGGAATACTATTTACTACTTGAATAGTACGGATTTTTGCGGTATACTATAAACAAACAAAAAGCAACAGGAGGCTACTATCATGGCTGCTATTACGAAGAAGTCCACCATTGGTGAGGTTCTGAATATGAACATCGAGACCGCTCGTTTCTTTATGGAAATCGGCATGCACTGCCTCGGCTGCCCGGCATCTCAGGGCGAGAGCATCGAGGAGGCCTGCATGGTACACGGCACCAATGCAGATGAACTGGTTGCCAAGCTCAACGCTTTTCTGGGCGAATAAGTCGAGTGAGTAAGAAAATTAGAGCTGGCATTGTTTGCCGGCTCTGTTTTTTTGGAGTTTTACATGGAAAGTATGATTTTAACACCGCGGCTGGCCTGTATGGCGGCTCTGGTGCCGCAGAATGCTCGATTGGCGGATATCGGAACGGATCACGGCAAGCTGCCGATCTCACTGCTGCTGGATGGGCATATTGCATCGGCTATCGGCTCGGATATCCGTTCAGGACCGCTGGCACATGCGGAGCGCAATGCGAAAGAGCATAACGTATCCCTGTCCCTGCGGCTTGCGCCGGGCCTGGAGGCCGTACGGGCGGAGGAATGCGACACCGTAACAATCGCAGGCATGGGCGGCCAGACCATCGCAGAGATTTTGACTGCTGCACCGTGGACCGCCCAAGGTGACCATCTGCTGCTGCTCCAGCCGATGACCATGATTGCCGAGCTGCGCCGGTGGCTGTACGCGCACGGCTACGCCATCGAGCGTGAAACGCTGTGTCGCGAGGACAGACGGCGTTACGTCGTTCTCAGCGTACGCGGCGGTGCACCGAAGCGGGAAATACCGCTGAGCGAATGTGCGGTTTCTCCGGCCTTGCTGCGTGCAGAGGGGGCTGCCGATTATCTTGAGCAGCTCTACCTGCGGGAGAAAAAGGCACTGGACGGCATGGAACAGGGCGCATCGGAGAACAAGCGTCTCGCGTACCAGCGTGCGCTGGTGCAGTGCATCCAATCTGCAAGGGAGGAACTGAAATGACGACAGTTCAGGATATTTTGACATTTATGGAGGGCCTTGCTCCTTACGAGCTGGCGGAAAGCTGGGACAATGTCGGCCTGCTGTGCGGTGATCGTGCGCAGGAGGTCACGAGCGTGCTTTGTGCGCTCGATGTGACAGAAACGGTTGTGCAGGAAGCGGCTGAGCGCGGTGCGCAGCTTGTTGTCGCACACCATCCGGCGATCTTCACCTCAGTCAGCCGCGTGACATCGGACGATACGACCGGTCGAGTGCTGCGTTACGCGATCAAGCACGATATTTCTATTATCTGCATGCATACCAACGCAGACTGTGCGGAGGGCGGTGTCAATGACGCACTCGCGTCCGCGCTGTTCCTCACCAACGTGGTGAGCATGGAGGCAGGCGAGAACGGCATGCTCGGTCGTGTGGGCGATCTGCCGCGCGAAATGCAGCCGCGCGAATTTGCACTCTATGTCAAGGAATGCCTGCGTGCGGGCGGTGTGCGCTTCTGTGACGGCGGCAAGCCGATCACGCGCGTAGCGGTCGGCGGCGGTGCCTGCGGCAAGCTGATGGACTATGCAGTCGCAGGCGGCGCACAGGCGTTCGTCATCGGCGACTGCAGCTACGATCTCATGCAGCGTGCGCAGGCCATCGGTCTGTCTCTGGTGGATGCGGGACACTTCCCGACCGAAAATCCGGTTGCGGCCGTGTTCGCCGATAAAATCACAGCCGCATTCCCGCAGGTGCTTACCGAGGTTTCCGAGCGGCACGCGGACTGTATCCAATTTGTTTAAGGAAGAATTGATATGCCATTAGATGCGATCTGCCTGCGGGCAGTGACAAATGAACTCAATAACGTACTGGCAGGCTGTCGTGTAGAGAAGGTCTATCAGCCGGACCGCGATGAAATCGTGCTGCAGACACGCGGCGGTCAGGGCGGTCCGCGCCGACTGCTGCTGTCGATCGCGGCAGGCTCGCCGCGCGTGCATTTCATTGACGCGGCTCGAGAGAATCCGGCGGCGCCGCCGATGTTCTGCATGCTGCTGCGCAAGCATGTGCAGGGCGCAAAGATTGCGGCAGTGAGCCAGCCGGCGGTCGAGCGTATGCTCACCATCGAACTGGATACGACGGATGAAATGGGTGTGCCCTGCAAAAAGCACCTCATCTGCGAGCTGATGGGCAAGCACTCTAACGTCATTCTGTGCGGCGAAGATAACCGCATTATTGACGCTCTGCGCCGTGTAGACGGCGACCTGTCCGGCAAGCGACAGGTTTTGCCCGGTCTGTTTTACCGTATGCCGCCCGCACAGGACAAGCACGACCCATTCACGGTTTCCGGCACGGGACTTGCCGCCGCCGTATCGCAGGCCGAGGAAGGGCAGACGCTCGACCGTTGGCTGCTCAGTCAGCTTCTGGGTTTTTCGCCGCTGCTCTGCCGCGAGCTGTCCTTCCGCGCTACCGGTGACGCAGCCAAGCCGATCGCACGCATGACGGACGAGAACCGTCAGCAGCTCGGCAAGGTGTACGACGATTTCATGTCGTATGTCGAGGATGACCGAGCCAAGCCTTTCCTGCTGACCAAGGTCGAGGACGGTGCGGTGTTCGACTTCACCTTTCTGCCGGTGACGCAGTATGAGGGTCTGATGAATGTCACGCAGGCAGACAGCTTCAGTGCGCTGCTTGCAGCCTTCTTTGAGAAAAAGGGCAAGGTTGAGCGGATGCAGCGCCGCACCGGTGATTTGCACAAGACTGTCACAAACGCGCGTGACCGTGTGGCCCGCAAGCTGGCGGCGCAGAAAAAGGAACTCGCGGCTACACACAACCGTGAGCAGTACAAGCGCACCGGTGAGCTCATCACCGCGAACCTGTATCAGCTGGAAAAGGGTATGAACAAGGCGAAAGTGGTCGATTACTACGCAGAAAACTGTCCGGAGGTCGAGATCACGCTGGATGTTCGCCTGACGCCGCAGCAGAACGCACAGAAGTATTTCAAGCTGTACAACAAGGCCAAGACCGCCGAGGAAGTGCTCACACAGCAGATCGAACAGGGCACAGCTGAGCTGGATTATCTGGAAAGTGTCCTCGCTGCTCTCAGCGAAGCCGAAAACGAGCGTGATCTTGCACAGCTGCGCGAGGAGCTCACGCAGTCCGGTGTGCTCTCTGCCAAGCAGACGCGCAACAAGAAGCTGCGCGGCAAGCCGGTGCAGGCCAAGCCGTTCCATTATCGCACGAGCGACGGATTTGACGTGTTTGCGGGAAAAAACAATCTGCAAAACGATCTTTTGACACTCAAAACCGCGTTCAAGAGCGATATCTGGTTCCACACGCAGAAGATTCACGGCTCGCACGTTATCCTCGTGACGGACGGCAGGGAGCCGACTGATGAGGCCATGACCGAGGCTGCCATGATCGCAGCGTACCATTCGCGAGGACGCTCGTCCTCTCTGGTGCCGGTGGACTATACGCCGGTTCGCCAGGTGAAAAAGCCTGCGGGCGCGAAGCCGGGCATGGTCATCTACCATGTGTACCAGACCGCGTATGTCACGCCGGACGAAGCCGAAGTAGAAAAGCTCCGCGTAGAATAAAAATAAACCGCTCTCGAACTTTCAAGAGCGGTTTTTACACGAAAAAAGGGATTCTGTCAGAAACAGAATCCCTTTTGCTTTACTTGTGGGATGCGATAACGTCGCTCATGTCGTACATGCCCGGCTGGGTGCGCTCGGCCATGAAAGCGGCTGCATCAACCGCACCGACCGCGAAAACCTCGCGGGACAGGGCGGTGTGCTTAATCTCGATGATCTCATCGCGGCCGCAGAACAGCACGCTGTGCTCACCGACGATGGTGCCGCCGCGGATGGCGGAGATACCAATCTCGTGTGCCGGACGCTTTTCGCGGCGCTCGTGACGGTCGTAAACGTACTCCGCGTCATAGGGGAGTGCGCTCGCAACTGCGTCAGCCAGCATGAGAGCCGTGCCCGAAGGAGCATCCAGCTTCTGGTTGTGGTGCTTCTCAATGATCTCCACGTCGTATTTGTCACCCAGAACAGCGGCGGACTGCTTGAGCAGCTCGCTCATCAGGTTGATGCCGAGCGACATGTTGCCCGAACGGAATACTGCGATTTTTGCAGAAGCCGCACGAATACGGTCCAGCTGCGCCGCAGAGTGACCCGTGGTGCAGATAACGACCGGCATGCCGTGCTGCTCGCAGTAATCGAGCAGGCGCTCGGTAGAAGCGGCGTTGGAGAAGTCGATGATTACATCGCATTCGCCGGTAAACTCAAACGGATCGGCAAAAATCGGGAAACCTGCATACTGCACCGTATTGATATCAAATCCCGCAACGATCTCCATACCTTCTCTGCCGCTGACAATGTCGTTGATGACATGGCCCATACGGCCGCAGCAGCCGGAAAGTGCAATTTTCAACATCTTTTTATAGCTCCTTTAGATCTTGCAGCCGGCGTTTTCCAGCTCGCGCTTGATGTACGCGATGTGCTCCTCGCTCGGCTCAACCAGCGGCAGGCGCAGACCGCCGACCTTCCAGCCGAGCAGCTCCATAGCCTTCTTGACCGGAATCGGGTTGACTTCGCAGAACAGTGCATCGATCAGATCGTGATACTGCAGCTGCAGCTTAGCAGCTTCCGGATAACGGTTGTCGAGGCACAGCTGAGTAATGTCGTGTGCAACCTGCGGTGCTACGTTGGACAGCACCGAGATAACACCCTTGCCGCCAAGAGACATCAGCGGGACGATCTGGTCGTCGTTGCCGGACCATACGTTCAGGTTGTCGCCGCACTTCGCCATGGTTTCAGCCAGCAGCGAGAAGTTGCCGGAAGCAGCCTTGAGGCCGTTGATATTCGGGTGCTTAGACAGCTCATACAGGGTATCGGCGGTGAAGGAAACACCGGTACGGCTCGGTACGTTGTACAGAATGACAGGCAGATCGCAGCAGTCTGCGATTGCGGTGTAGTGTGCGATCAGACCGCGCTGCGTAGTCTTGTTATAGTACGGCGTAACCGACAGACCGGCATCAGCGCCGCATTCAGCTGCAAACTTGGTCAGCTCAATGGCGTATGCGGTGTCGTTGGAACCCGTGCCGGCAATGACCGGAACACGATGGTTGACATACTCACAGCACCAGGCAATGGCTTCGCGATGCTCCTTATCGTGCAGGGCAGATGCCTCACCGGTGGTGCCGCAGACAACGATGGCATCCGTGCCATGTGCAATCTGGTGGTCGATAATCTTGCCGAATTCTTCGTAATCGACCTCACCGGTGGACTTGAACGGCGTGATAATAGCAACCGCAGCACCGGTAAAAACAGGCTTCTTCATAATAAAACGGTGACCTCCTTAACGGTCCATGTAGCCTTCGGCGCAAAGCAGCTCTGCCATCAGAACAGCGCCGCCTGCTGCGCCGCGCAGAGTGTTGTGCGACAGGCTGACAAACTTGTAATCAAAAATGGTATCTTCACGCAGACGACCGATGGAAACACCCATACCATTCTCAAGGTTGCGGTCCAGCTTGGTCTGCGGACGGTTATCCTCTTCAAAGTAAGTAAGGTAGTGCTCCGGAGCGGACGGCAGGTTCAGTTCCTGTGCGCGGCCCTTGAAGTTGTTCCAGCGCTCGATCATAACTTCCTTGCTCGGCTTGTTCTTAAACTTGACCGAAGCGGCAGCCATGTGACCGTCAGAGCATGCAACGCGCAGGCACTGTGCGGAAATAACCGGAGTGGTCGCAGACTCGATGTGGTCGCCCTCGATGTGGCCCCAGATCTTCATCGGCTCCTTTTCGCTCTTCTCTTCCTCGCCGCCGATGTACGGGATAACGTTGTCTACCATCTCGGGCCAAGTCTCAAAGGTCTTGCCGGCACCGGAGATTGCCTGATAGGTGCAGACGGAAACCTCGGTCGGCTCGAAGTCCATCAGAGCGGACAGCGCCGGAACGTAGGACTGGATAGAGCAGTTGGACTTAACGGCGATAAAGCCGCGCTTAGTGCCCAGACGCTTGCGCTGTGCCGGAATGATCTCGGCATGGTCAGCGTTGATCTCCGGAATGATCATCGGAACATCCGGGGTACCGCGGTGAGCGGAGTTGTTGGAGCAAACCGGGCACTCGAGCTTTGCGTACTTCTCCTCAAGGGCGCGGATCTCGTCCTTCTTCATATCTACTGCGCAGAAGATGAAATCAACCTTGGAGGCAATCTCCTCTGCGTCGGCAGTTGCGTCGTACATAACCATGTCCTTGTACTTGCTGGGCATCGGAACGGTCATCTTCCAGCGGCCCTCACAAGCCTCGGCATAGGTCTTGCCCTTGTTTCGGCCGGATGCAGCGAGTGCTACGACGTCGAACCACGGGTGGTTTTCCAGCAGCAGGGTGAAGCGCTGACCGACCATACCGGTCGCGCCGACGATGCCTACTTTGTACTGCTTCATGTTTATCAAATCCTTCCAAAAGGTATTCTAACAAAGAAATTATGTGATGAAAAACATACAGAAAGAATATCCAGAGGTGACTTCGGATGATTCGGCAAGAGCAATTTTCCGCAAAGTGCCGCAGACGAATTGTACAGAGTTACCTCAAAAGAAAAATACCGGTTGAAAAACCGGTATGATCTATACTATAATAGAGGGAGCGGAACAAACCGCTGCACTCTAAACAGAATAGCTCTCCACCGGCGTTTCCGCTGATGACAGACGCTGGGATATTTTCCGACGGCGTCCAGCACGGCCTTTCCGCAACAAGCACCGGCTTCGGCGGAGGTCCCTTTCCCGGGTGATTATCGGGTCTGCGGACCCTTCCAACCGGTACTGATGAAAACCGCACCTCTATCTGTATTGATACTTTCGCTTTTTATTTTAGAATATACCCTTGAGTTTGTCAATAAGAACAAGGCGAAACAAGGATAAAAAATAAAACAGGAGTTGATAAAAATGAAAAAGCTGTTATCCATGCTGCTTTGCGCCGTGATGACGGTCACCTGCATCGGTGCTGTTCCGGCACATGCAGCGAGCAGCGATACACGCCTGCGTGTCGGTCTGACGATCAGCGGCGCTTCCACCTTTGCTGCGCCGCAGCTTGAAAATGTCAGCGGCTACAGGACCGGCTACACGGTCGGCACCGTCAGCGGCACCGCGTTCTCCGGCAGCAAGTCGATCACGAGCAGTGCGCTGACCGTCAAGCTGGTGAACGATGCCTTTCAGGTCAGCGATACCGACAGCGGCTCGGTGCTGTATACGTCCGCAGCGGGTGCAGACCATATCGCCATTCGTCCGAACAGCACGCTGACGTGGTTCAAGGGCTACAAGTGGTACGGCGATTTTGTGTACCGCCGTGCATCGAACGGCAGCATCACTGTTATAAACTATGTGGGTGTGGAGGATTATGTGAAGGGCGTGCTGCCGTATGAGATCGACCCGGACTGGCCTGCCGAAGCGCAGAAGGCGCAGGCAGTGTGTGCTCGTTCGTTTGCACTCGGCACACACAAGCACGGCAGTGATTACGATCTGTGCAACACCACGAACTGTCAGGTGTATCTGGGCGCCAACCGCGCGACCGAGGCCTCGGATGCCGCAGTGAACGCCACCAAGGGTGAAACGCTGTCGTACAACGGCAGCTCGGTCATCGGTTACTTTTATTCGTCGGACGGCGGCGCAACCGAGGACGCAGCGAACGTCTGGGGCGGCGATTACGCGTACCTCAAGGGCAAGATTGACCCGTATGAGGACCCGAACAAGGACAAGTGGACGGTGACGCTCACCGCAGATGAGATTCAGCAGAAGGTGAATGCCGCAGGCTACTCCATCGGCAAGGTAGCAAATGTGCAGGTCACAAAGCACACCGCGACCGATAACGTAAACGAAGTCACCGTGACGGATACGAGCGGCAAGTCGGTTACGATTTCCAGGAGCAGCGTCCGCACAGTGTTCGGTCTCAAGAGCATTCGCTACACGATCACGCCGGTCGGCGGCTCGGGCAACAAGACCAGTCTGCAGGTCAAGGCTTCGACGCATAACGTCAAGGTCAACGGCAAAACCGTATCTCCGCAGGGGTATTACATTGTAAACGGCACGCAGTATGGCAACAATTATTTCAAGCTGCGCGATATTGCATATCTGCTGAGCGGCACCAAAGGTCAGTTCAACGTCCGCTGGGATAAGGAGAATGAACGCATTCTGCTGACCTCCGGCACGGCGTATGAGACCGTTGGCGGCGAGCTTGCGGATTCGTCCACGGCGGTGGAGAAAATCGGCAAATCCACCTCGACGATTGTGTTCGACGGCGAGGAGACCACACTGGACGGCTACATCATCAACGGCAACAACTACTACAAGCTGCGCGATATCGGCAAGTCGATTGGCTTTGACGTTGACTTCGACAACGCAAGCAGCACTGTGCTTGTCAAAACCACAAGTGACTATTCCGGCGATGACGGGGACACAAACAGCGGTAATTCGGGCAATACCGGCTCGAATACCACGCCGACCGTTACCAATCCGACCAGTTATACGTTCAGCGGCTCAGGCTGGGGACACAGCGTCGGCATGAGTCAGTGGGGCGCTTACGCAATGGCGCAGAAGGGCTTCACCTATGACCAGATTCTGAAATTCTACTTTACCGGCATTGAGATTGCCGAGTAATCTATAAAAAAACACGCAAGGGAGGAAAAACGGCAGGGGCGCTTAGGCGATATTGTCTTAAAAGCGTCCTTGCCTTTGTGATGAAGAAAAGCGATTTTTATTTTGACTTGCCCGAACGCCTGATTGCCCAGCATCCGCTGGAGCAGCGCGACGCGTCCCGCCTGATGGTGCTCGACCGCAGGGACGGCTCGGTGACACACCGCCATTTCCGCGATCTGCTGGAGTACGTTCAGCCGGGCGACTGCATGGTGTTCAACAATTCCCGCGTCATTCCGGCGCGCCTGATGGGTCACGCTGTCGGCCATGTTACGCCGATCGAGGTGCTGCTGCTGACCGACAAGGGCGACGGCCTGTGGGAATGCCTGACGCGTCCGGGCAAAAAGACCCGCACCGGCGTAGAGCTGACCTTCGGTGACGGCCTGCTGACCGCAACCGTTGAGGCTGTTCAGCCGGACGGCAACCGCCTGATCCGCTTCCACTATGAGGGCATTTTCCTGGAAATCCTCGACAAGCTCGGCACCATGCCGCTGCCGCCGTATATCAAGGAGAAGCTGGATGATCCCGAACGCTACCAGACGGTTTACTCCAAAACACCGGGCTCTGCAGCTGCACCGACCGCCGGCCTGCACTTCACGACCGAGCTGCTTGACGCGCTGAAAGCCAAGGGCGTAAAACTGGCGTTCGTGACGCTGCATGTCGGTCTGGGTACGTTCCGCCCGGTCAAGGAGGATGAGATCACCGACCACATCATGCACTCCGAGTATTATATCATGGACGAAGAGACCGCGGGGATCATCAACGATACGCGTGCCGCAGGCGGCAAGATCTGGGCGGTCGGCACAACAGCCAGTCGCACGCTGGAGACCATCGCGGCTGACGACGGTACCGTGCGCGCACAGTCCGGCTGGACGGATATTTTCATCTATCCGGGCTATAAATTCAAGGCAGTCGATCATCTTGTGACCAACTTCCATCTGCCGGAGAGCACGCTGATGATGCTGATTTCGGCATTTGCGACACGAGAAATGGTCATGAATGCGTATCAGGAAGCCATTAAGGAAGAATATCGTTTCTTCTCGTTCGGTGATTCGATGCTTTTGTACTAATAAAAACAGGATAAGAGGGAATTATGGAAATCGGAAAATTTAACCTAATCAAAACCGAGGGCCGCGCCCGTCGCGGCGAGTTCTGCACGGCACATGGCGTGGTACAGACGCCGGTATTCCAGAATGTCGGCACAGCGGGTGCCATCAAGGGTGCGGTTGACGCGTTCGACCTCAAGGAGCTTGGGTGCCAGATTGAGCTGTCCAACACCTATCATCTGCACGTCCGTCCGGGCGACCAGATCGTCAAGCAGATGGGCGGTCTGCACAAATTCATGCGCTGGGACGGTCCGATGCTGACCGACTCCGGCGGATTTCAGGTGTTTTCGCTGGCGACCCTGCGCAAAATCAAGGAGGAAGGCGTAACCTTCCACTCGCACGTTGACGGCCGCAAGATTTTCATGGGACCGGAGGAGAGCATGCGAATCCAGTCCAACCTTGGCTCGGACATTGCGATGGCGTTCGACGAGTGTATCGAGAACCCCGCGCCGCGTGAGTATGTTAAAAACTCCATTGACCGTACCACGCGCTGGCTCAAACGCTGTAAAACCGAGCTTGACCGTCTGAACACGCTTCCGGATACGGTAAACCCGCACCAGCTGCTGTTCGGTATCAATCAGGGCGGCACTTATGACGACCTGCGTATCGAGCACATGGAAGCGATTGCGGAGCTGGACCTGCCGGGTTATGCCATCGGCGGTCTTGCCGTCGGTGAAAGCACCGAGGTCATGTACCATATTCTCGATGTTGTTCTGCCGCATGCGCCCGAGCATAAGCCGCGCTACCTGATGGGTGTCGGCACACCGAGCAACATCATTGAAGGTGTCGCTCGCGGCATTGATTTCTTCGACTGCGTTATGCCGACCCGCAACGCGCGTCACGGTCATCTGTTCACGCATAACGGCATCCTGAACATTATGAATGCCAAGTACCAGACCGATGACCGTCCGATCGAAGAAGGCTGTCAGTGCCCGACCTGTCAGCGGTTCAGCCGCGCCTATCTGCGCCACCTGCTCAAGAGCGGTGAAATGCTGTCTCAGCGGCTGCTTGTCATGCACAATCTGTGGTTCTACAACCACCTCATGCAGGAAATCCGCGACGCACTCGATAACGGCACATTCGAGGCTTACCGCGCAGAATACAGCGAAAAAATGAGCAAACGCATCTGACTCGGATGCAAACCCAAGCGCCATTGTTCCGCGATGATGGCGCTTTCACTATTCATAAGGAAGAGGAGAACTGCTATGCAAAAGTTAAACCGAAGAAGCCTGCTTCTGGTAGGTTTTACGCTGTTTTCTATGTTTTTCGGCGCCGGAAACCTGATTTTCCCGCCGTATCTCGGTGCACAGGCGGGCACTGTCGCGTGGCTGGCCTTTGTCGGATTTGCGGTCAGCGCGATCGGTCTGCCGGTTATTGGCGTGATCGCTGTCGCGCGTGCAGGCGGACTGTCCGAGCTGGCCGGGCGTGTGCATCCGCGATTTGCGCAGATCTTTGCGCTGCTGGTTTACCTGTCGATCGGCCCGTGTCTGGCCATCCCGCGCACGGCGAGTACGTCATTCCAAATGCTCGCGCCGCTCATCGGCGGAGATGCAATGCGGCAGCTGATTTACTCTATCGTGTTCTTTGCGGCAGCGTTTTTCGTTGCACTGCACCCGGAAAAGCTGACAAGCTGGCTCGGACGCATTCTGTGTCCGACGCTGATCGTACTGATTTTCGTGCTGTTTTTCGGCTGCCTGTTTCATCCGGTGGCAGAGCATTACGGCGTGCCGACCGCAGACTATGCTTCGCTGCCGGGCCTGACGGGCATTCTGAATGGCTACCAGACAATGGATACGCTGGCGGCACTCAATTTCGGCGCGGTTATCGCGCTGAATATTCGGGATTACGGTATCGAGGACGAACAGCAGGTGCGCCGCAGCACCATCCGTGCAGGCTGGATTGCAGGCGCAATGCTGCTTCTGATTTACGCGATGCTGACGCACGTTGGCGCACTGTCCGGTGCGGCATGGCCGGGCGGCTCGACTGGCGCGGACACGCTGAGCAATATTGCCAGAGGTCTGTTTGGCCCGATCGGGCAGGTGCTGCTTGCCGCAATTTTCGTCATTGCATGCTTCAATACCTGTGTCGGCCTGATTGCCTGCGTCGGTCAGTATTTCCATGAGTTGCTGCCGCGTATTCCGTATCCGGCCATTGCGGCGTTCTTTGCTGCGGCCAGCATGATTATTTCGAATATCGGTCTGGCGGGTATTATCCGTCTGTCCACGCCGGTGCTGAACGCGATTTATCCGGTCGCTATCGTGCTGATCGTGCTGTCGTTTCTCCCGAAGCCGGAGAAACACGGTGCGGTTTACCGCCTCTGCATTGCCTTTACTGCGGTGCAGAGCATTGCCGCGGCATTCCCGATTCCGGTTTTGTCGCCGCTTCTGCGGGCACTGCCGCTGAACGCACTCGGCTTCGGCTGGCTGATTCCGGCTGCGGTCGGTCTGTTGATTGGCTTGCTGGTTCCGAAGAAAGCTGAAAAGGCATAAGAAAACACCCGTCAAGATGCTTCTTGACGGGTGTTGAGGCTGTCGAAAAACTAACGTTTTTCGAGCAGCCTCTCGATCGAAACCACGCTTTCGATCGAATTCCGAAGAAAAACCGCGCCTTGCAGGCACATTTTTTCTTCCCTTGTATAAATTCCGAGATACATGCTCTCGGAATTTATGAATTTGCTCCGCAAATTCTATTTTATGCGTGCTGCCGCACGAAGTACGAGGGTCGGAATGCTGCTTTTTTGACAGACTGAACACCCGTCAAGATTCTTCTTGACGGGTGTTGCTGTTGTAAAACTGCAGTTCCGGAACGGCTATTAGAACAGAGCCAGAATTTTCGCAATTTCACCGCGGGTGATATTGCCGTTCGGTCGGATAGTACCATCCGAGTAACCGCCGATGACACCGGCGGAAACGCAGGTCTTGACCTGCTCGGTCGCCCACGATGGAATTACGGACGCGTCCGTGTAATTCAGGCTGACCGCCGCATAGCCGCGCGGCAGGCAGCGGCCGATGACCGTCATAACCTCAGCGCGCGTCATGGTGGCCTGCGGGTTGAAGTACAGCTTGCCGTTGCTGCCCGAGCCGTTCATAATGTTCGCACGCGAAACTGCGGCAACTGCGCCGCGTGCCCAACTCGGGATGCTGTCCTCATCGGCAAAGCCGAGCGTGCCGGAGGTGCTGGAGGTATCCAGATTCAGCAGACGCGCCATCGTCACCGCGAACTCCTGACGAGTCAGGTTGCGGTTCGGGCGAAAATAGGTGCTGCCGTTTGCGGTTTCGCCCTTCATGATGCCGCGCGCGCTCAGCAGGGAAGCGTAGCCGTTCGCCCAGTGCGACGCGGTATCCGCGAACACGTTGGATGCCGAACCGGCGGTTATGGTCGCACAAACGCGCGTGCGGTTGCCTGCATCATCGGACACGTCGGCAGTCACGGTATGCGTACCGGCAGACAGCGTGCCGGTTGTAATGGTCATGGTCGAGCCGCTCATCACAGCTGCACCGGAAACGGCTTTGCCGTCCACCTTGACCGCAATATTGCTTGCGCGCACCGGATATTTGCCGTTTTCCATGGTGGCAGTGCCGGAAAGCGCGGCATTTGTGCCGATGCTGACCGTTGCCGAGGTCGTATTCAGCTTGACCGACGGCGCATCCGTATTCGTCACCGCGTGATCTGCGCTCAGTACGATCTGGTCGAGGTACAGCGCCGAGCCGCCGGAGCCTGCGCCGGATTTGTCAAACCGCAGACCGGTGAACTGCTGTGCGCCGTCCGGCACGCTTGCTGTCAGCTGCTTCCAGCTGTTGCCGGTTGCAGCGGACAGGGGAGCGGTCAGCTCATTGCCTTCCGCGTCGGCAAACACCGCCGTGAGCGTGCCTGCCGTGTTCCTGCTGTGCGCCCACAGTGTCAGGTGCTTCATGCTCGAAGCATCAGCCGCCGGAACGAAAATCGTAAAGCCGTCCGTACCGGTGCCGTTCCACATCGCCTGGAGCGAACCGGTGCCGCGTGCCACCGAGGTGTAATCCGTCACCCGCGAGAGCGTTACGCCGTCCGATGCGGTCAGATTGTTCAGACCGTTTTCAAAATCCGCAACGGTGTAAGCGCTCTGCGCATCGCCCATACCGACATTGATCGGAATGGACTTGCTCACGCTGCCATACGAGCAGGTGAGCGTGCCGGAGGCCATCTGGCTGCCCGCAGTGAACACGCCGTCCGCATTTACCGCACCGACATCGCCGGACACACTCCACTTGAAGCAGGAATCCGCAGCTCCCATCGTATGGCCGAGGTGGTACGCGAGCGCATCCACGTTGACGGTCTGGTTCGGCTTGACCGAGATAGAGTTGAGCGCTTTGCCGCCGCTCTGCAGTGCGATCGAGTCCACACCGGTAGTGATGCACACGTTCATCGAGCCGGAAACCGTGCCGTTTGAGCCGGTAATGGCCGCACGTCCGGTCTTGCTGCCCGCGGTGAACGTCTGGCCGGAGACCGTGCCCAGTTCATCATTCACCGTGTAGCTGAGGTCGGTCGGTGCGTCTGCCGAGGCGTAAGACGCATCTGCACCCTTGACCGAGAACCAGGTACTTCCGCCCGGGAGCACATAGCGGTGGCTGGGCGTGAGCACAGCATGAGCCGTCACACCGTCCGACGCGATGTTGTTGACAAAGAAAATGTAGTTGGCGCACGCGCGCTGTGAGCCGTCCGACGGCTGGGAGATCAAAGCTGCGGTGCTCTCGCCGGGATTGCGGACCGCCATTGCGGAGGAGCCGCCGCCATCCAGACAGATGGCGCGGACACAGCCGAGCTCCTTCAGCTCCTGACCGAGTTCTGCCGCCGTCAGGCCGACGCTGTACGAGGACTGGTTGCCGTCGATTTCATACAGAACAACCGTGCCGTCTGCCTTCACGCCGACTGCGCTGCGTGCTCTGCGGGTCGAGCCTGCGTCAATGCCGTCGGTCGTAATCGTGCTGTTGTCCATCAGCAGCTTGCCGCCGACTGCGTACTGCACGTCGCTCCAGCTGCTGTCATTCGATGCGATGGACAGCGTGACTTCCTCGCCAACCTCGAAATCCACCCACGAGGGCACATTTGCGCCGTCCGACTTGGTGAGCACCATCTGGTTTTTGGTGATCGTAATGGGACTGCTGCCCGTGCCCTTGTTCACGACCTTGAGCTTGACCGAGCCGTTGACCTTGACCGGTGTATCATCCACGCGCTCGAGGATAATGCTCGTGCCCTTGGCTGCAAAGTGCGTCGAGTCATCGTAGTTGTGATCGAGCAGGTACGCGCCGGCCGTCGTGCGCGTCTTGTTGAAGTAGGATACGTTGACCGTGCCGCTCTTGCCGCTCACGCGGATGCCCATAGTCGGGCGGCCGAGGACAGCTGTGCCGTCCTTCTTGAAGCCAACCGCGTACTGCCAGGCATCGGACGAAATGAGCTCGCCGCTGTCGATGACCAGACCGATCGGGATGCCGGTGGACATAACGAAAAAGTCGGCATTCGTGCCGCCGAGCACGGTTTTGTCCTGATTCTGCAGATATTTCACCGCGTTTGTGATAGTGGCCTTGCTGCCGTACAGCTGCTCATCGGCGTAGACCATGATGGGCGTTACACCGGTGTTCGGCGAGTATGTCAGCACGTTCGCGCGCTGCAGACCGGCGCTGTTTTTGCCCTCGGTGCGGCTGTATTGCAGGCCGCTGCCGAGAGAGTAGGTGTAGCTGAAGCTGTTATCGAAAACGGCTCCGGCAGCACCTGCGCATAGCTGCAGAGCGGCAAGCGCGGCTGCAATCAGGCGGCAGGGATGTTTGGCTGATGTTCTCATAATCCTTTGAGTTCCTCCTTTTATTGCGGGTGTGAAAAAGGGACATACTTTTCAGTATGTCCCTAATTGTAAACGCATTTGGTGGATTTGTCCAGTGCCTTACACGCTTTTTACTACTTTTTCCAGAACCTCGGACAGCCTGGGACTGCGCACCGCGATATCGGCCACTCGATGGTAGAGCGCCTTGCGTGCATTGTACAGGCGGCGTGTTTCCGCCTGCTTGTCCGGCTTATCGAGCAGCGGGCGATTCGTGGAATAGGAAAGGTTCTTCATAATGCGGTAGAACGGTGTGTCGAGCAAGATGAGCAGACCGGTCTCCTTGACAGCCGCCACATTCTCCGGACGGAGGACAGAGCCGCCGCCGAGCGCAAGCACGATGCCGTCTTTCTGCGCCAGCTCTTTAATGTACGCGGTCTCGCGGTTGCGGAAGTAGGCTTCGCCCTTTTCAGCGAAAATCTCGGAGATTTTCTTGCCTTCCTTCGCCTCAAGGTAGATGTCCGCATCAATAAATTCCAGTCCGGTCAGACGCGCCAGCTTACGGCCGATGGTGGTCTTGCCGCTGCCCATAAAGCCGCACAGCACCAGGTTTTTCTTGCCATGCTTCTCGTGCAGACGCTTGACCGCCATTTTGCCGTAGGTGCGGCGCAGAATGGTTTCGCACGCCTGCGGCTCAAAGGTCACGCCGGTCCAGATGGTCTGCGCGTGCGCCGCCTGCATGACCAGCATGAACAGTCCGTCGCGTGTTTTGGCCTTGCGCGGATTGGCGAGCTTCATGGTCGAGGTCACCGGCGGATTGTAGATCGCATCGAACACATACTCGGTCTTGTGCGGCAGATAATGCAGCGGAGCCGCGTTTTCCTTCGGGTACATGCCCACCGGCGTGGAATTGAGCACGATATGAATATCGCGCGGAATGTGCCGGCGGCTGAACACGGAAATGCGTGCGCCCGGAACGGCATCGGTCAGCTGCTTCTGCAGCGCTTCAGCCTTCTCGAGATTGCGTCCCGTGATGGTCAGATACGCGCCCTGCGTCACGCAGTGGTATGCCATCACGGAAGCCGCGCCGCCATAGCCGAGCAGCAGCACCTTTTTACCCTGAAGCGATACGCCGTCACGGTTCAGTGACTCCGCAAAGCCGAGGATGTCCGTGTTGAAGCCGGTCGCCTTGCCGTCCGCAAAGCGGACCGTGTTGACCGAGTGCAGGTCGCGGGCGGCGGTGTCGATGTCGTCCAGCAGCGGGATGACGGCCTTTTTGTGTGGGATGGTGCAGTTAATGCCGCCGAGCTTGCGCTTTGCCAGTTCGAACGCTTCGGGTAAATCCTCGGGCGGAACGGCAACGCCGATGTAGTCCGCATCCTGACCGGAGGCTTCGAACAGCTGCGCGTGCAGCTCCGGGCTCATGGTGTGACCGAGCGGCCAGCCAAACAGGGCATAGGTGGTCTTTTTCGGCTCGAAAGCGCGAAATTCGTCCATGGAAAACAGCATAACTCAGTCCCCCAGACGTTCGAGGGTGTTGAAGAAATCGGGGTAGGAGATGGCAACGACCTCCGGCTCGTCAATGCGGCTTACGCCCTCGGCTGCCAGACCGAGCACGGCAAGGCTCATCGCAATGCGGTGGTCCTTATAGGTCTCGAACGATGCGCCGTGCGGCTTTGCACCGCCGTGCACGATCATGCCGTCGTCGGTCTCCTCGACAGCTACGCCGGCCTTGGTCAGTTCTGCGACCATAGCGGCAATGCGGTTGGACTCCTTGACCTTGAGCTCCTGCGCGTCGCGGATAACGGTTTCGCCCTCAGCGAATGCAGCGGCTACCGCGATAACGGGCAGCTCATCGATCAGGCGCGGGATGATAGCGCCGCCGATTTCCACGCCGTGCAGCTTGCTGTACTTGACGGTCAGGTCGCACATCGGCTCGGCCTCATCGCGGAAGTTCGACTCGGTGATGTCCGCACCCATGTTGCGCAGAACGTCCAGAACGCCCGTGCGGGTCGGATTGACGCCCACGTTTTTAATCGTCAGCTCACTGCCCGGAATGATCGCACCGGCAACGAGGAAGAACGCCGCGGACGAGATATCGCCCGGAACCGCAATATCGACCGCATGGAGATCCTCCGGCGGGTCGAGCGTGATGGTGCTGCCGCTGGTCTCAATCTCAACGCCGAGTGCGCGGAACATGCGCTCGGTGTGGTCGCGGGAGGGAGCCGGCTCGATAACGGTCGTCTGGCCCTCGGCGTACAGACCTGCCAGCAGGATGGCGCTCTTGAGCTGAGCGGATGCTACCGGCAGACGGTATTCAATACCGTGCAGCTCGCTCGGGAACAGGGTCAGCGGGCAGAAATTGTCGTTCTTGCCCTCGATGGATGCGCCCATCTCGCGCAGCGGCTTCATCACGCGGCCCATCGGGCGCTTCTGGATGGACGGGTCGCCGCTCATGGTAACGGTGAACGGCTGACCGGCCAGAATGCCGCACAGCAGGCGGGTGGTCGTGCCGGAGTTGCCGGTGTACAGCGCTTCTGACGGCGCTTCGAGACCGTGCAGACCAACGCCTTCCACGATAACCTCGTCATCGGTGATGTTGATCTCGACACCCATCTTGCGGAAGCAGTCAATGGTGGACAGGCAGTCCTCGCCCATCAGAAAGCCGGTGATGTGGGTGGTGCCGTTGGCAAGTGCGCCGAGCATAACGGCACGGTGCGAGATGGATTTGTCGCCCGGCACGGTAATTTCACCGCGCAAAGGGCCGCAGGGTTGAATTTGCATGGGTTTGTACTCCTTTTATTCGTTAGGCACGCAATAGCTGCCGATTACTTTGATATAGGGAAGCTCCTCATGAAGCTGATACAGCAAGGACTGCACCGCATGGTCGCGCATGTTGCCGGTGAAATCGACATAGAACACATAGCACCACGGGCTGTCCTTAAGCGGACGCGAGTGGATTTCGGTCATGTCGATGCCGTAGTGCGCGATGGTGTCCAGCACGGTGATGAGCGTACCGGACGCATTGGGAATGTGGAATGCGATCTCGATGCGGTTATCCTCGGGCTGACAGGTCAGCGTTCTGCTGACGGCGATAAAGCGTGTTTCGTTGTGCTGCATGTCGTTGATGCCCTCGGCGAGAATGTCGAGACCGTAGCGCACAGCCGCCTCCTGCGAGCAGATGGCAGCAAGGCTCTTGTCGCCCTTTTTCTGCACGTTCTGGGCCGCGATGGCGGTGTTCGCCACCTCGATGGCCTCCAGATCGTGCTCGGAAATGAAGCTGTGGCACTGCGGCAGCGCATGCGGATGCGAGCAGACACGCTTGACATCCTCGAGCTTTGTGCCGGGCACCGCCGCCAGACAGTGCGAGATTTTCTTGATGTACGAGCGGTTGATGTACAGGTCGTAGTCGAGCAGAAGGTCATAGACCTCGCTGACCGTGCCTGCCGTCGTGTTCTCGACCGGTACGACGCCGATGTCGGCCTTGTCGTCGCGGACGGACTGGAAAACCTGCTCCCAGGTGGGGACGTTGTGCGGTTCGCAGTTCGGGAACAGCGCCCGCGCGGCCAGCTCCTGATATGCGCCCGGAACCCCCTGATAGAACACGGTTTTCGGCTCGATAAGCGATTCATTTGGCTTAAATGGGAACTTTTCCGGCGCCTGACGCAGAATCTCACTGTACTGATACTCACGGCTCGCGCGGATCATGCTCTGCAGAAGGGAAACGTACTTGAGCTGCAGCTCCTCCTCCATACCGGCGGAGCGCTTTTCAACGATTTCCGCTTCACGGTCGGGCTTGTAGATTTTGTCGTCCGACTGGGCCTTGGTCTTTGCGACCTCGAGCGCCAGCGACATACGCAGCAGGAACAGCTCGCGGATAGCGGAGTCAACGCGGTTGATGTCCTGACGGATTTCGGGAAGTTCACGCATGATAACCCTTCGCCTCCCTCAGAAGATCTGCCAGTGCAACGGCACAGGCGGCCTCGACCACCGGCGCGGCGCGGGTGACGATGCATGGGTCGTGGCGGCCGTGGATGGACAGCGGCTCGACCTTGCCGGTGCGGATGTTGAGCGTATCCTGCACCATGCCGATGGACGGCGTAGGCTTGATGCACGCGCGTACGATGAGCGGCATGCCGCTCGTGATGCCGCCGAGGATGCCGCCGTTGTTGTTGGTTTCGGTCTTGACAACCCCGTTTTCCTCATAAAACGGGTCGTTTGCGTGCGAGCCGCGCAGCGCCGCAAAGGCAAAGCCTGCGCCGAACTCCACGCCCTTGACAGCGGGCACGCCGAACAGGATGGAGGCCAGACGGCTCTCCACGCTGTCGAGCATCGGGCTGCCGATACCGGCGGGGAGTCCGACTGCGGCGCACTCGATGACACCGCCGACCGAATCCTGCTCCTCGCGGGCCTCCTCGATGGCGGCCAGCATGGCCTCGAGCGCACGCGGATTGTTCACCGGATATTCGGCGTTCCGCAGCGCATCCAGCTGCTCGGCGGTGACTTCTACATCGTCGAACGGCATATCCTGAATCTGCGCGATGGACTGGATGTGCGAGCCGACCGTCACGCCCTGTTCCTTGAGCCACAGCTTGCACAGCGCACCGGCAAACACCAGCGGAGCCGTCAGTCGGCCGGAGAAATGGCCGCCGCCGCGCGGGTCGTTGCAGGAATCGTAGCGCAGCATACCCGTGTAGTCTGCGTGGCCGGGACGCGGCTGCGCCGCCAGCTCTGCGTAGTCGTTCGAGCGCTGATCGGTGTTGCGGATGACGACACAGATAGGCGTGCCGGTCGTTTTGCCGTTGTAGATGCCGGACTGAATTTCCGGCCTGTCCGGCTCCTTGCGCGCGGTGGACTGCTTGTTGCGGCCCGGTGCGCGGCGCTCCATCTCGCGCAGGACAAACGCCTCGTCATACGCCACACCGGACGGGAATCCGTCGATCACAACGCCGATGCCCGTGCCGTGCGATTCACCGAAAATGGAAATTTTGATTGTATTGCCCCAGGTAGAACCCATGCTTCTCCCTCCTTACAGCTTCAGAACGTATTCGTGCAGCTTTTCTGCATCAATCGGGGTAATTTCTGCCCGACCGGCTTCTCGCACGAGAATAAAGTTGACCGTTGCGCCGAATTTCTTTTTGTCCGACAGCAGAGCATGAAAGATGGACTCGCGGTCGTAGTTCAGCTCGGTCGGCAGACCGATGTGCTTCAGAATGTCGATGAGCGGCGCGGTCAGATCCTCGTTGCCCAGCAGGGCAGAGAGCCGCATCGCGGCCACCATGCCGATCGCCACCGCCTGACCGTGGGTGAGGTCGGTGTAGTTGCCCAGTTTTTCTGCCGCGTGGCCGATGGTGTGGCCGAAGTTCAGTATCATGCGCAGTCCGGTGTCGTGCTCGTCGATGACAACTACATCGCGCTTGATCTTAACGCACTCGTAAATGATATTCTCAATGTTGGACTTGTAGTTCGGCTGAGAAACCATCGTCAGGATTTCCCGGTTGGAAATGTAGCCGTACTTGACGACCTCGGCCATGCCGTCCGCAAAGGTGCTGTCCGGCAGGGAAGCGAGCACGTTCGGGTCGATGAGCACGAGCCGCGGCTGATAGAACGCGCCGACGAGGTTTTTGCCCTCGGGCAGATCAACGCCGGTCTTGCCTCCAACCGAGGAATCCACCTGCGCGAGCAGCGTGGTCGGAATCTGGCACAGTGATACGCCGCGCAGGAAGGTCGCCGCCGCAAAGCCGGTGATGTCGCCGACAACACCGCCGCCGAGCGCGATAATCAGGTCTTTGCGCGTCATGTCTGCCGCCAGCAGATCATGGTAAATGCCTTCGACCGTGGAAAGCTGCTTGTGCTCCTCACCGGCGGGAATGACCGTGTGCGTCACCGGCAGGGAGAACTGCTTTTCCAGCTTCTCGAGATACAGCGGCGCTACCGTTGAATCCGACACGATATGCACGCGGCTGGGCGAAAAGGTTTCGAGGATTACCGTGCCCGCATGGTCCAGCAATCCGGTTTCGATATGAATTTCGGACACGCCGTTCGCGCCCGTCAGACTCAGCGTTTCTGCCATTTTTACAACACCCTTTTGGTTGAATTAGTAATTAGGAATGGGGAATTAGTAATTGCCGTTATCCTTTATATTTGCGAAGGAGGTCGGTGGAACACCGACCTCCGGCTATCTTACATTATAATGCGTATCAGATTTCTCTGTCAACTGCCGCTGCAACAGCGCGCAGTGCGTTCATGGTGTGGTGGAACGAATCGTAGGTCAGCGACTGTGCACCGTCGGACAGAGCGTGTGCAGGATCGTTGTGAACCTCGATCATCAGACCGTCTGCGCCGGCTGCAACAGCAGCCTTGGCCAGCGGCTCGACCATCCAGTAAATGCCGCCTGCATGGGACGGATCAACGACGACCGGCAGATGGCTCATGCGCTTGAGCACCGGAACGGCGGAAATATCAAGCGTGTTGCGGGTGTACTTCTCGTAGGTGCGGATGCCGCGCTCACAGAGGATAACGTTCTCGTTGCCGCCCGCCATGATGTACTCGGCGCTCATCAGGAACTCCTCCATGGTGTTTGCGAAGCCGCGCTTGAGCAGGATGGGCTTGCGGGTCTGACCGAGTTCTTTCAGCAGCTCGAAGTTCTGCATATTGCGTGCGCCGACCTGGAAGCAGTCGCACTTGTCCATGAAGATGTCAATGTGCGCCGGATTGGTGATCTCGGTGACAACCGGCAGACCGGTTGCTTCGTGTGCCTTGTGCAGCAGCTCCAGACCCTCAGCCTTCAGACCCTGGAAGGAGTACGGGGAAGAACGCGGCTTCCACGCGCCGCCGCGGAGAACGGTAGCGCCGTCTGCCTGCACATGCTTCGCCACGTCGATGATCTGCTCCTCACTCTCAACCGAGCATGGACCTGCCATAACGACCAGCTTCTTGCCGCCGACAGTAACGCCCGGTGCAATCTCAACGGTGGAGTTATCCGGATGGAACTTGCGGTTTGCCAGCTTGAACGGCTCCTGCACCTTGATGATGTTCTCAACCTGCGGGTCAAGCATGAGTGCGTCCTTGTCAACAGCGCCGGTATCGCCGACCAGACCGATAACGATGGTGCCCTCGCCGTAGATCGGATTTGCTTTTACGTTCCAGCGCTCGATATGCTGGGACAGTTCCTCAACGTGTTCGTGGGTCGTGCCCTGCTTCATAATGATGATCATGTTGTGTATCTCCTTTATATAGGTGGTATTTGCTGTTTGTCACGGCAGAATGGGTATAAAAAAAGCCCTTCATCCACAAAGAGGGACGAAAGACAAACGGTTCCGCGGTACCACCCACATTCGGCATAACAATGCCGCACTTTTTCGGATACAAATATATCCTATCCCTTTAACGGAGGAAATCCGTCAGCGCCTAATACGGTATGGTTCAGCGCCGCAGCTCAGGAGGGAACTTCATCGTGCCGGCGTCTGCGTCCGTTTCCAGTCATGCCGGACACTCCCTGAAAGCCGCACTTGGAACGATTACTTTCCTCTGTCATCGCTTTGTGCAATATTTGTGATTATTATATCGCTGGACGGGCGAGTTGTCAATGACTGATTTGACATGGTTCGATGAAAAAATGCATAAATTTTCATGTATTCTGACAAGTCCCTGGCCTTCCGCACGTTAAGCGGATGTGTAATGAACCACCGCAGGGCGAGATGAGGTCATCCTGCCCTGCAATACAGATTGGCAATGAAGGATAATGGTCAATCACAACATTCATTTTCCATCCTCAATTCTCAAGTTACTCTTCTACTTTAGTAATCTGCGGCATAGTCTATAGTGGTGATGAAAATGGACAAACGAAAAGCGGCTTTCCGGCAGGCGATTTCGTGCCTGCCGCCGATACGGCGGGCGCAGCTGGAGCGGCTGGACAGGCCGGAGGACATCGAGGAATTACGCTTTCGCGCGGGACAGCCGCCTGCGGCGAAAACAGCCGTCGGAGAACGGCCGCTCCCGCTTGAGGCGGTCACATCGGCGGAGCTGCGCGAGATGCTCAGCCGCGCAGCACAGTATTCCGTGCATAGTTATACAGATAGTTTGCGGCACGGCTTTCTGACGTTATCCGGCGGGCATCGACTGGGCATCTGCGGCACAGCCGCCGAAGAGGACGGCCGCGTTCTCGGGGTGCGCGGCCTGAGTTCAATCAACCTGCGTATTGCACATCAAGCCGAGGAGTTACAGGCGCAGATTGCCCGTTGGATAGGAACGGACGAGCCGCAGTCTGCCTTGCTCCTGTCACCGCCGGGATATGGCAAAACGACCTTGCTGAGAGAGTGGGTGCGCTATTTCTCCGACCGCGGTTTCACTGCCGCGATTGCGGACGAGCGCAGCGAGATTGCCGCTCTCGCGGACGGTGTACCGCAGCTTGCGGTCGGGCGCTGCACGGATGTGATGGAAGGCTGCTCAAAATGGCAGGCGGCGGTCATGCTGCTCAAAACCATGTCGCCTGCCCTGCTCGCTCTTGATGAAATTACTGCGCCTGAGGACGCAAAGGCGGTATCGCTCTGCACGCACTGCGGAACGGCTGTGATTGCGTGTGCACACGCGGCCGGACTGGATGATCTGCGGCAGCGGCCGATCTACCGTGAGCTGCTCGCACTCGGCGCATTTCATCAGGCGGTTATTATCGAAAAACAGGACGGACAGCGGGTCTACCGCATGGAACGATGGGAGGAGACGAAATGTTAAAGCTGATCGGTTCGGTGATGGTGTTCGGCTCATGTGCGGCGCTCGGACTGTCCGCGCGGCAAAATCTGCGGCGCAGAGTGGCGGCGGCAGACGCCATGCTGCTTGCGCTCGGTCTTATCCGCAGCGAGATTTCCGGAAGACGGACACCCATGCCGGAAATTGTCGGCCTGCTGACGGAAAACGAGCAGCCGATTATCCGCAAAGTCTTTCGCACGCTGCAGCGCCGCCTGCGGGAGCAGAACGGTCTGTCGCTCGGCTACCTGTGGCGCAGCACCTTGCGGGACTGCCGCGCACAGGTCGGACTGGGCACGCAGGAATGCGACATTCTGTGCGACGCCGCAAACTACTTAGGCCGCTACGATGCGGACGAGCAGCTGACCGGTCTTACGCAGGTGGAACGGCGGCTGGCGGCCTCGCGGGAGGCAGTGCAGGAGGATTTGGCAAATCGGGGAAATCTGTACCGGACCTGCGGCATTGCGCTCGGTCTGCTGGTGATTCTGGTGCTGATCTAAGCGGAGGAAAATGATGGATGTTGATCTGATTTTCCGCATTGCGGCGGTAGGAATTTTAGTGGCGGTGCTCGGACAGCTGCTCTCCCGCTCGGGCAGGGAGGAGCAAGCGCTGATGACGACACTCGCGGGTTTAATTGTCGTTTTGATGCTGATTGTTCAGGAAATCGACCGCCTGTTCACCATGATGAAAAATGTATTTGGGTTTTGACTATGGAATTAGGCTTGATTTGCGGCATTGTCCTTGCGGCGCTCACGCTGTCGCTGGTGCTGAAAAAGGACGCGCCCGCTATCGCGTTTCTGCTGGTGCTGACGGCAGGGGTGATTTTACTTTTGCGGGTGTTCAGCGCGGCCGGAAGTGCGGCGCAGCGTTTTTCCGGTCTGCTCTCGCAGTGCGGCTTGGATTCCGCGCTGTATCTGCCGGTGTGCAAGGCAGTCGGAGTGGCAGTCGTGGTGCGGATTACAGCCGCGCTATGTCGGGACGCCGGTCAATCCGCGCTTGCCGCCAAGGTGGAGATTGCAGGCGCTGTCCTGACGCTTTCCGTGTGCCTGCCCCTTTTCGAGCAGGTGCTCGACCTTATTACGGAGTGGGCGGTATGAGCAAATGCAAACTGGCGCTGAATGCCATTCTCGTGCTCCTGCTGTTCCTGCCGTTCGCGCATGCGGCTGTGAGTGAGGAACAGGTGCAGTCAGTCGGCGGCAGCAGTCTGACTGACGCTATGCCGAACAGTGCGCGGCAATACCTTGACGGCGTATCGCCGGAAAACGCGGACACGCTGTCGGATTCGGTCTCCCGCGTGCTGGAAAACATGACCTCGGACAGCCAAAGTGCGATTCGGACTGCACTTGGCGGACTATTGCGCGTAGCCGTGATTGTGCTGCTGGCCTCGGCGGCGCGCGGCTTTTCTGCGGCGGCGGGCGGCGAGGCCAACGACTGGATCGACATGGCGGCGGCACTTGGCTGTGCGGCAGTGCTCCTGCGGGATTTCACGGGTGTGCTGTCGCTCTGCCGCGACACGCTCGACCAGATCAGCGTGTTTTCGGGCACACTTCAGCCGGTGCTCGCCACTGTACTTGCGACCGGCGGCAACACGGCGACCGCAACGGTTTTACAGGCGGCGACCATGGTGGTGTTTGATCTTGTGATACGGCTGGTGAACGCCCTGCTTGTTCCGGCGGCGTGTGCGTATCTTGCTATCACGGCGGTGGATGCTGCGGCAGGCAACGGCATGCTGCGCGGCATCGCAGACGGCATAAAATCCCTGACCTCGGGTGTACTTAAACTCATTTTAACGCTGTTCACCGCATATCTTGCGATAGCGGGCGGTGTTTCCGGCAACGTGGATCGCATGACGCTTAAGACCGCGAAACTTGCCGTGTCCGGTGCGGTTCCGGTGGTCGGCGGCGTGATTTCGGACGCGACCGAAACCATGCTGTCCGGTGCGGCTCTGCTGCGCGGCTCAATCGGCATTTTCGGGATGCTGTGTGTAGCGGCGATCTGCTTTGTGCCGTTCGTTCGGGCGGGAGCAAGCTATTTGTGCTACAAGGCGGGTGCAGCTGTGCTTTCGCCGCTGTGCTCGGACGGCATGAAGCGGTTCCTCGAAAACGTAGGCACCGGTTTCGGTCTGCTGCTCGGCATGCTGAGCACCTGCTGCATGATACTGTTTCTCGAACTTGTGTATATGGTGGCGATGGTGAAACCAATATGACTGAATTACTGCAAACGATATTACTGCGCGTGACGATCGCGGGAGCCGCGTCTGCGGTGGCGCTCAAGCTGGCAGGCGGCGGAGCCTTAAAAGAGGTTGTGCGGACAGCCGCCGGTCTGCTCATGCTGCTGGCGCTCCTGCAGCCGCTGGCGGGACTGCACTTGCTGTCGTGGAACTGGCAGGGGAGCGTCTCGCAGAGCGACATAGACGAAATGCAGGCGAGCAACATGCAGACCACGATGAGCACGGTCGCGGCGAGCATTGCGAAGGCGGTGCAGCAGCGTGCGGAGGAAGCCGGTATTCCGTGCACGGTGAATGTGGAGATGGCGAATGATGCGGACGGACTGCTGCAGGTCGATAAGGTAACCGTGTACTACGACAGTACAGCGGCGAATCGCCTGTCCGAGCTGCAAAGTCTGCTGACCAAGGAATGCGGCGTACCCGCAGAACGACAGGAGCTGATCGCAAGATGAAACTGCCGGATAACGAAAACTTAACTGCTGTCAAGGAGAAGATCCTGCCGGTTTTGAAGAAATACCGGGCCGTGCTGGCGGTATTGCTCGCGGGCGTGCTGCTGCTCACCTCGGGGCACAGCGGAAACACGGAGCAGGTGCAGACCACAAGTACGGATACAACGGTTTCGCAGTCGTTCGACCTGAACGATTTTCAACAAGAACTGCAGACGAGACTTTCGGGGATTTCCGGCGCCGGCCGTGTGGAGCTCATGCTGTCGCTCGACCAGACCGAGGAATCGGTCTACGCGGTCAACACCCGCCAGACAAGCGGGAGTGACAGCCGCAGTCTGGAGAGCGATGTCAGCGTGGTATCGAACGGCAGCTATGGCGAAACGCCCGTGACGGTCAAGCGCGTTCTGCCGGTATTCCGTGGTGCGGTCGTGCTGTGCGATGGCGCGGATGACGCATCCGTTCGGCTGTCCGTCACACAGGCGGTGAGCACGGTGTGCGGCATCGGTGCAGACAAAGTTACGGTTCTGAAAATGCAATCCGATACATAAGGTATAGCAATTCGTTAGGAGGGCAGGCAGATGAAGAAGATCAAAAAACGCGGAGCGGTCTACGGTGTGATCGCGCTGCTGCTGTGCGCAGCGGCTTATCTGAACTGGAGCTACGTTGACACGCCGGAGGACCTTCTTGCGGCGCAGCAGACCGACGCGCAGGCGGATACGCAGACCGATGCCTCGGCGGACAGCACCGCCGGTGAGGGCGATTATTTTGCATCCTCACGGCTGACGCGCACGCAGGCGAGAGACGAAGCGGTGAGCACGCTCAAGGAGCTCAGTGAGAGTGACACCGCAGACCAGAGTGCAAAAGACGATGCGGCGGCACAAATTTCCGCACTGGCGGACGACACGGTGGCCGAAGCCAACATCGAGAGCCTGATTCGCGCCAAAGGCTACGAGGACGCAGTTGTGATGCTCGGTGACAGCAGCGCGAATATCGTGGTAGCGCCGCCGGACGGTGGTCTGCAGGCTGAGGACGTGGCTGTTATCCGCGATATCGTTATCTCGGAGACCGGCATGACGGCAGGGCAGATCAAAATTGTGGAAGCATCTTAATAGACAGCGTGTATTTTTACTTTGCTTTTTGCACAAACTGTGCTATAATGCTCTTAGACAATGCCGGATGATGGGATTGTCTCAAAAAAGGAGAGTGAGCACTATGGCAGATCACAAGGAGTACTGGTCCACCGAAAGCGATCAAGGCTCTATCCGTATCTCTGAGGATGTTGTTGCGTCTATCGCAGCACTGTCGGCCTCGGAAACCAAGGGTGTCAGCGGTTTGTATTCCAGCCTGACGAGCGACATTGTCGGCTTTATCAGTAAAAAGAATTTGTCCAAGGGCGTTCGTATCGAACTCGGCGACGATGATACCGTTAAGGTAGAGATCGGTTTCCTCGCACTGTTCGGCTACAACATTTGTGATGTGGCAAAGGAAGTGCAGGAGAACGTCAAGTCCTCGATCGAGTCCATGACCGGTCTGCGCGTTGTCGAGATCAACGTGCATGTCGGCGGCGTGACCTTCAAGCCGTCCGCTTCGGCTGAGGAAAAGGCCGAGCCGGCACCGTCCGAGACCGAAACTCCGGCGGAGACGGCAGACGCTGAGTAACATGAGCAAAACAGGCATGGCTGCGGCTGTGCCTGTTTTTCTGTTGCCCGGTTTTATGAAATATGGAATACCGCCTTGCGTTTTGCCCGAAAATAGGATAAAATAGTTATACTGAATAGTAGGCGAAAATTTGCGTAAATATAGGAGGTCCTGCCGCATGAGTGTGATGAGCAGAACAAAAGCAAGAGAAATTGCGCTGCACCTGATCTTTGAGATGGGGTTCCAGCAGTTTGAAGAAGAAAACCTGAACGAGCGACTGGATGAGGAAATCATGAAGTCCATCAGCGGCGATATCGCACTGTATGCGGGCAAGCTGAGCGAGGAACAGACCGCGTATATCCGCGCGGTGGTAAAGGGCGTGGCGAACGACCTGCCGGTGCTCGATACCATTATCGAGGCCAATTCCAAGGGCTGGTCGCTCAACCGCCTGTCCCACATGACGATCGCGGTACTGCGTCTGGCACTCTTTGAGATGCGCGATGTGGACGACGTTCCGGTTGGCGTAGCCATCAACGAGGCCGTTGAACTGGCGAAGAAGTATGACACCGAGGATGCGGCTTCCTTCATCAACGGCGTGCTCGGCTCTGCCGCTCGTGCAGAGTTCCCGCAGGGAAAGCAGGAGAGCACCAATGCCTGAGCGCTTTCTGGGAATTGATACGTCCAACTATCGCACGTCAGCGGCGATTTACAACGCCGAGACCGGTGAGTGGGTCAATCGCGGCGGATTGCTGACCGTGCCGGAAGGCGCGATCGGTCTGCGCCAGTCGGATGCGCTGTTCCAGCATACCGTGCGTCTGCATGAAAAAATCGAGGCTCTGCCGCAGGGAGAGGTGCGCGCCATCGGCGTCAGCACCCGTCCCCGCGCGGTGGAAGGCTCGTATATGCCGTGTTTTCTGGCAGGAGAGAGCGTCGCGCGGAGCGCGGCGCATTTGCTTTCCGTGCCGCTTTTTACCGTGTCTCATCAGCAGGGACATATCGCGGCGGCGGCGCTGTCGGCCGGCAAGCTGGACCTGCTCGACGGCGAATTTTTAGCGTGGCATCTGTCCGGCGGCACGAGTGAGCTGCTGCACGTTCGCTGCGGTGCGGACGGTCTGCCGGACTGTACCTGCATCGGCGGTACGACCGATCTCGCGGCCGGTCAGCTGCTCGACCGGGCAGGCAGCCTGCTCGGGCTGCAATTCCCGTCCGGCGGCGCACTCGATGAGCTGGCGCTTACCGCCGAGCCGGAAAAGGGTTTCAAACCCAAGGTAAACGAGTGTAAATTCTCGCTCTCCGGGATGCAGAATCAGGTAGAAAACAAGTTCAAGACCGCCGAACCGAAGCAGATGGCACGTTTTGCACTCGAGACCGTGGCGAATGCCGTCATCAAGGCGACCGAGCAGGCGCGCGAGCAGTATTATTGCCCGATTTTATGCGCCGGCGGCGTCATGGCCAGCCAGATCATCCGTGCCCGCATGAATAAGCGGTTCGGCGGGGAGATCTCCTTCGCGGAGCCGACACTTTCGGGAGATAATGCTGTGGGTGTGGCAGTGCTGGCGGCAAAACTCTGTAACAGATAGGAGGTAGGAGTTCGGTGGTAGGGATGGAAAATTGAAAATGGAGGATGGAAAATGAACCAAACTCCTCAGTCCTGCCTCCTCACTCCTAACTTGTTGGAATGGCAACGATTTACACAGTATCTCAATTAAACAATGAAATAAAGGACTTGCTCGATACAATTCCCGGCTACCGCGGGTTAATGGTGCAGGGCGAAATCTCGAACTACAAGGCGCATTCGTCCGGGCACCACTACATGACGCTCAAGGACGAAAATGCGGCCATCAATGCGGTCATGTTCCGCTCGGATGCGATGCGGCTGAAATTCCGTCTGCAGAACGGCATGAAGGTCATCGTCAAGGCGCGCGTCAGCTCGTTCCCGCGCACAGGCGCGGTGCAGCTTTACGTCTCCGAGATCATTCCGGACGGTGCAGGTGCGCTCAACCTTGCGTTTGAGCAGCTCAAGGCTAAATTGCAGGCGGAAGGCCTGTTCTCCGAGCGGTACAAGAAGCCGATTCCGACCTGTCCGAACAGCATTGCGCTCGTGACCTCGCCGACCGGCGCGGCAGTGCGCGATATGATCCGCATTTTAGGACGCCGGTGGCCGCTGGCGAAGGTCGTGCTTTATCCTGCGCAGGTGCAGGGACAGGGCGCGGCAGAGAGTATTGCACGTGCGATCGCTCTGGCGAACGCCATCGGCGAAGCAGATGTCATTCTGTGCGGCCGAGGCGGCGGCTCGATGGAGGATTTGTGGGCGTTCAACGAGGAAGTGACCGCACGGGCGATTTTTGACTCCGAGATTCCGGTGATTTCTGCGGTCGGTCACGAGCCGGATTTCACGATTGCGGACTTTGTTGCCGATCTTCGTGCGCCTACGCCGTCCGGTGCGGCGGAGCTTGCCGTGCCTGACAGAGCCGAGTACGCGCTGAACTTACGCACACTGGATGCCCGTCTGCACACGGCGGCGCACCGCAGAACAGAGCAGCAGAGAAAGCTGCTGGACGGTCTGCAGGAGCGGCTGTCGAACCGCACACCGATGAAATACATCGAGGAAAAACGCCTGCTGCTGACCCAGACCGAGGAACGCCTGCTTTCGGCGGTTCCGGCGCGGCTGGAGACCGAGCGCAACCGACTGAACGGACTGCGGCAGCGCCTGCTCACGGCAGGACAAAGCGGTCTGCACCGCTGTAAACTGCGGTTCGCACAGACCGTAGCGACACTCGACGCAATGAGCCCGCTGCGCGTTCTGGGACGCGGCTACGCGGTAGCGACCAAGGGTGTCAAGCATACGGTTGTAACCGATGCAGCGGCACTCAAGCAGGGAGACACCCTGCATATTCAATTTGCAAAAGGTGCGGCAGACTGCCGCGTGACCGATATCGAGGAGGACAAGTAACATGGCGGAAAGAACATTTGAAAGCCAGATGGCACGTCTGGAAGAGATTGTGCGGCTGCTCGAGCGCGGTGAAGCACCGCTGAACGAAAGCATGAAGCTGTTCGAGGAGGGCACCAGACTGTCCGCGTCCCTCGGCAAGCTGCTGGACAAGGCCGAGCAGAAGGTCACCGTCATGCAGGAGAACATGCAGGGTGAACTCACAGAGCAGCCGTTTGCGGCAGAGGAGGAAGCAAAATGACGTTTTCCGAGCAGTTAAAGGCAGATATTGCGCTCATTGAACCTGCACTGGAGAAATACCTCTCGCGGGAGACCGGCGAGGGCTACGACCGCATTTTCGAGGCTGCAAAGTACTCCGCGATGGCAGGCGGCAAGCGCCTGCGTCCGGTAATCGTGCTGGAATTCTGCCGCCTGTGCGGCGGCGATATCGAGAAGGCGCTGCCGTTCGCGTGTGCGCTTGAGATGATCCATACCTACTCACTCATCCATGATGACCTTCCGTGTATGGACAACGACGACTTGCGCCGCGGCAGACCGACCTGCCACAAGGCTTTCGATGAAGCGACGGCGGTCCTCGCGGGTGACGGACTGCTGACGGCGGCTTTTGAGACGGCTTCGGCGGCAAAGGATGTTTCGGCAGAAACCATCGTGCGCTGCATTCGTATTCTGGGCGAAAACGCGGGCATGAATGGCATGATCGGCGGTCAGGTGCTCGATATGGGCGCCGAGCACCGCAAAATCTCGCTCGACGAGCTGCGTCTGCTGCAGAAGCTCAAGACCGGGTGCCTGCTCCGTGCGGCGTGTGAACTCGGCTGTGCGGCTGCCGGTGCGACTGACGAGGATACCCTCACTCGGGCACGCGCTTACGGTGAAAAGCTGGGTCTGGCGTTCCAGATTGAGGACGATATCCTCGATATTGAGGGAGATGCCGCAACACTCGGAAAATCCATCGGCAAGGACGCGGCCAGCGAGAAATCCACGTTTCCGTCTCTGCTCGGTCTGGAGGAATGCCGAGAGCTTGCGGCAAAGCTGACCGAGGACGCGGTGGACGCGGTAAAACCGCTGAACGGTCATGCATTCCTCGTCGAACTGGCACGCAGCCTGACCGGCCGCA
Organism: Butyricicoccus sp. OF27-2pH9A; assembly: GCF_027693185.1. Classification (NCBI taxonomy): domain Bacteria; kingdom Bacillati; phylum Bacillota; class Clostridia; order Eubacteriales; family Butyricicoccaceae; genus Butyricicoccus; species Butyricicoccus sp. OF27-2pH9A. The sequence goes on along the minus strand of NZ_JAQEXK010000009.1, from coordinate 60,815 downwards.
CCAGGTAAGACACACATTCACATAAAATTTACACACATTTCTTGAATATTTATGCGTTCTGTGTTAATATAACAGATAAGTGACGTAGTATCCTAGTCAGTTCATGCGATTCCCAAGACGGGCCTAAAAATCCGTAGACGGGCATATCGATGAAGTCTCTGGTGTTTGCTTCTTACGCCCAGTTTGGGGTGGATGCTGGAGGTTAAGGCTTGAGGGCGCGCTTCAATGGCATGAAGTACCGACCCTCCTGCCGTGGAGACCCGTGACTGTCGGATGCCTATAGCATTTCATAAGAGATTGATGGACGTCCAACGGCACGGGATGAAACCTGCAATGCGGTGCAGCGGAAGTTACAAAGGATTGATCACCGACGTAAGGACCAAAGTGCTGTGTGCAGTGTAGCCTGCCTTGAGTGGCCATGGTGAATAAGGTATCCGCCTGCGGTTTCCCGGCCAGGAATGCCGCGGGAATTGACTTTTGAAACCATGTCTGCAAAAGAGGCTAAGAATCGTTTTGACTGTAGTGGAAATCACCTAGGCTATTCTAACGAGGCAGACCGTGGATTGCAGTGCGGACTCAGTGGCAATTCGGTCCCGAACATGGTAACATCTCGGCACGGACTTTAATGGGAAACCCCCTTGACGGCGACGCGAGGCAGTCCGCGGGGAAAACCAACCGAACCTCAAGCCGCAAGATTTACTCGGTCTGCCGTCACTTACCTTAATAAAGAACCCGCGAAAGCGGTTATAAAGGCAACACTGCTATGCGGTATTGTCTATACGTCCCGGCGGCGGAATTTGCGGTTTGCCGCAATTTTCTGCTATTATGGAATAAATCCGGGGCAAAAATCGGTGAAGGAGTTATCTTCAGTGGATACGACCGACAAACAAAAGAAAAAACCGCCGCAAAAGCCCAAGGCTGTTAATACCGCATGGGTCGGCTTGATCACTGTCATCAGCTTTGCGCTGAGCGTTGTCATGTCCTATATCTCGAACGAAGCATTGGCCAGTGCGGGCACGATTCTGTCCTTTGCTGTGCTGCTGCTCTTCATTGCGCTCGGCATTGTGTTTGACATGATCGGCGTAGCATCCACCTCGGCGACCGAGAAGGAATTTCACTCGATGGCGGCCCACCGTGTGCGCGGCGCGCGCGAGGCGGTCTGGATGGTGCGAAACGCAGAGAAGGTTTCCAGCATCTGCAACGATGTGGTGGGCGATATCTGCGGCATTATCTCCGGTGCGACCGGAGCACTCATTGTTGCACATATCACCTCGGGTGTGAGTGCGGGACTCAAGGTTGTGGTATCGCTGCTGATTACCGGTCTGATTTCGGCACTGACCATCGGCGGCAAGGCAGCCGGCAAGGGCATCGCGGTGATGTGCAGCAGCAAGGTGCTGGCGCTCTGCGGACGCGTGCTGTCCGTTCTGCCGCTCAAGCTGGATAACAGAAAGTAACAAAGATATTTTAGATAAATCTGCCTTTCCAAAGGTGGGGATATTGATGAAGCAGAAACGATACGGAATTTTAGACAATATAAGCAGTCCTGCCGATTTGCGCGGACTGTCGTACGACACACTCGGCGTGCTGTGCGCTGCGCTGCGCGAGTTCATTGTGGACTCGGTGTCGCAGACCGGCGGTCATTTGGCGTCCAATCTGGGCATTGTAGAGCTGGCTGTCGCACTCGAGCGCGAGTTCGACTCCTCACGCGACCGCATCATCTACGATGTAGGCCATCAGTGCTATGTCCACAAGATCCTGACCGGTCGGCGCGATCGCTTTGACACGCTGCGGCAGTATGGCGGCCTGTGCGGCTTTATGAAGCCGGAGGAGAGCATCACCGACCCGTGCATCACGGGACATGCCTCGGATTCGGTTTCGGTGGCGCTCGGCATGGCGCATGCACGCACGATTAAAAACCAGAAATACCACGTTGTCGCGGTCATCGGCGACGGTGCACTGACCGGCGGCATGGCATATGAGGCGCTGAGCAGCGCCGGCACCTCGCGGGAGCCGTTGCTCGTGGTGCTCAACGACAACAATATGTCAATCGCCAAGAATGTCGGCGGACTCAGCCGCCATTTGTCGCGCCTGCGCGTCAGTCCGCAGTATCTGCGTGCAAAAACCCGCATCAAGGAGCGGCTCAGCCGTATTCCGGGCGGCGGAACGATCACGCGCGCGGTATCGCGCTTCAAGGCGAAGATCAAGCGGGCTGTCCTGCCGACCTCGCTGTTCGAGCAGATGGGCTTTACCTATCTCGGTCCGGTGGACGGTCATGACATCAAGAGCGTGTGTGAGTTCATCGCACTGGCGAAAAAAATGAAAAAACCGGTTCTGCTGCACGTTATGACACAGAAGGGCAGAGGATATGCCCCGAGTGAGCAGCAGCCGGAGAAATACCACGGCGTTTCCAAGTTCGACCGCGTAACAGGCGCACCGCTTGCCGCGAAGAAGGAGGACTTCTCTGCGTTCTTCGGCAAAGAGCTTTGCGCACTGGCCGAGAAGGACAACCGCATTTGCGCGATCACAGCGGCTATGCCGTCCGGCACGGGACTGACCCGCTTTGCCGAGAAATTCCCGGAACGCTTTTTCGATGTCGGCATCGCCGAGGAGCACGCCATCGGTATGGCGGCCGGTATGGCGGCACAGGGACTGGTGCCGGTAGCGGCCATTTACTCGACCTTCCTGCAGCGCGCTTATGACCAGATCGTTCACGATATTGCAATCGAAGGTCTGCACGTTGTCCTGTGCGTGGACCGCGCGGGCATTGTCGGCGCGGACGGCGCAACGCATAATGGTGTGCTGGATATCGCGTTCCTGCGGTCTGTCCCGGGCGTGAAGATTTTCTGTCCGTCCGACTTTGCGGAACTCCGAGCCATGCTGTCCCGTGCGATTTACAGGGAGACCGGACCGGTCGCTATCCGTTACCCGCGCGGCAGCGAAGGCGCGTACCGCAGGGAGCTGTCGGCACAGCCGCTCGTGTGCGTACACGAGCAATCCGGCAGCGAGGTGACGATCGTCACACACGGCATTATGGTCAATCAGGCGATCGACGCCGCGGAAATCCTCATGCACGAGGGCATCCGCGCACAGGTTTACAAGGTAAATGAAATCGGCAGCGGACTGGAACAGGCGTATGCCGAGGAGAAGGAAAAACTCGGAGGCTGGTGTGTCGTTGCGGAGGACGTTGTGCCGAACGGCAGCGTCGGCGAGTGGCTTGCCGCGCACCGCAGCGAGCGTACCGATCTTCTGAACACCGGCAACCGCTTTCTGCCTCATGGCGGCGTAAACGAGCTGTGCCGTCACTGCGGCATTGATGCCGAGGGCATTGCGGCATATATCATGAAAAATCGGAATGGGAAGGAGAACAGCGTTGGCTAAGAAGAGACTGGACGTATTGCTGTTTGAAAAGGGTCTTTGTCCCTCGCGGGAGCGTGCAAAGACTGCGATTATGGAGGGAATCGTTTACATTGCAAGCCAGAAGGCGGGCAAAGCAGGCGATATGGTTGACGAAAACGCCGAACTGGAGGTTCGCGGCAACGAGAACGCATTTGTGTCCCGCGGCGGCAAGAAGATCGAGAAGGCGCTCAACTACTTTAACATCGACCCGACCGATCTGGTCGTGATGGACGTTGGTGCATCGACCGGCGGCTTTACCGACTGCCTGCTGCGCCGCGGTGCGCGCAAGGTGTATTCCATCGACGTCGGCTATGGCCAGCTGGCGTGGAGTCTGCGTCAGGATCCGCGTGTCAAGTGCATGGAGCGCACCAATATCCGCTATGTAACGCCGGATATGCTGGAGGAAACGCCGTCGTTCTGTGTCATCGACGTGTCGTTTATTTCCCTCAAGCTGGTACTGCCGGTCGTTTCCAGCCTGCTGACCGAGGACGGCCATGTTGCCAACCTTATCAAGCCGCAGTTTGAGGCCGGCAAGGGCAAGGTCGGCAAAAAGGGCGTTGTCCGTGAGCCGGAGATTCACCTCGAGGTGCTGCAGAATTATGTGGAAAACGCGCATGCGGCAGGCTTTAAAGTGCTTGATGTGACGTTTTCTCCCATCAAGGGACCTGAGGGCAACATTGAATTTCTCGGCTATCTGGCAAAGCAGGGCGAGGAGCACATTCCGGATCTGGCAGAGGTTGTCCGTCAGGCACATGAGGAGCTGGACGCAAAGGCATGATGAAGAATATTTTCATCTATCCCAATCTGCGCAAGGACAGCGCGCGCGATATCCTGCAGCCGGTGTGCGATCAGCTGCGGCGTGACGGTGTGCGGCTTATGCTGCCCAAGCAGATGCGGGTCGTGCCGCCCATCATTGAGGATGCGGATTACATGAAAACCGAGGACGCCGTGCAGTTTGCGGATATGGCGGTCGTGCTTGGCGGAGACGGAACCATGCTCCGTCTGGCACGAGAGGCGGCGCAGAATCAGCTGCCGCTGCTCGGCATCAACGTGGGTCATGTCGGGTTTATGACCGAGCTGGAACCGGCTGAGCTGCCCGAGATGGAAAAGCTGTTTACCGGTGAATTTTCACTGGACAGCCGCATGATGCTGCACGTTGCCGTGCAGCGCGGCGGGCGTATCGTGTACGAGAATGACGCGCTCAATGACATTGTTATCGCAAAGGGCACCGCGTTCCGCGTGGTGCGCGTTGGTATTTCGGCAGACAACGAGGAGGTCACCCGCTTTAACGGCGACGGCGTTATTGCAGCCACGCCGACCGGTTCGACCGCCTACGGTCTGTCGGCAGGCGGCCCGGTCATTGAGCCGAGCGCGGAAAACATCGCTGTTATTCCCATCTGTGCGCACGCACTGGCGGCAAAGTCGTTCGTGTTTGCGCCCGAGCGCAGCGTATCCATCACCGCAGCCTGTGAGGGCGGCAGTGAGGTGTTCATTTCGGCAGACGGCGGACAGGGCTTTGCCGTGCGGCCGGATGATCGGGTCATTATCACCCGTTCCGACCTGCAGACGCGGCTGATTCGTCTGAAAGGCAATAGTTTTTATCGAATTTTACAGCAGAAGCTGTGAGCGGCGCTGCTATAAGAGAGGAAAACGCGAACGATGAAGTTTCAACGACAGGCAAAAATCCTCGATCTCATCGACCGGTTTGAGATTGAAACGCAGGAGGATTTGACCGCACATCTGCGGGCACTTGGATACAACACCACGCAGGCGACTATTTCGCGCGATATCAAGGAGCTGCGGCTTATCAAGACGCTCTCCTCGGAGACCGGCAAGTACAAGTACACCTCCTCGAACGCCGGGGCGGCGGATAGCTTCACCACGCGTCTGCGCAACATTTTCCGTGAATGCGTCACGGATATTGATGCGGCGCAGAACATGGTCGTTATTAAAACGCTGCCCGGTCTGGGTCAGGCGGCGGCAATGGCGATTGATGCCATGCGCGCACCCGATGTGGTCGGCACGCTTGGCGGCGACGATACCGTATTCGCCGTTATGCGCGATAACGACAGCGCGCAAAAGTTCTGCGAACAGGCAAGAGACATTCTAAAGTAAGCGAGGGATAAGGCGGCAATGCTGCAATTACTCCACATTGAAAATATAGCGGTCATCGAACGTGCAGACATCGAACTCGATAAGGGTTTGACCGTGCTTTCCGGCGAGACCGGCGCGGGCAAGAGTATCGTTATTGATTCGATCGGTGCGCTGCTCGGCAAGCGCGTCAGCCGCGATTTAGTGCGCTCGGGTGCGCAGAAGGGCTTTGTCAGCGCGGTATTCACCGATCTGCCGCGTGCTCTGCGCGAACTGCTTGACGAGCTTGCACTTTCCGGTGACGAGCCTGACACGCTGTACGTCCAACGGCAGATTTCCGCAGACGGCAAGAGCACCTGCCGCGTGAATATGAAGCCGGCCAGTGCGGCTGTCCTGCGGCAGCTGGCGCCGTACCTGATCGACATTCACGGTCAGAATGACGGCCAGAAGCTGCTCGATGAAGCGCATCACATCGAATATCTGGACGGCTACGCAGGCTGTGCTGAGATACTCGAGCGATACCGCCCGAAATATCAGGCACTGGTGACACTCCGGCGGGAGATTACCGCGCTGGAGACCGGCGAGCAGGAACGCCTGCAGCGTATTGACATGCTGACCTTCCACAAGGAGGAAATCGAGCAGGCGGTACTTAGACCCGATGAGGATGAGGCGCTTGCACAGCGCAAGGCGTATTTCGATCACGCGGGCAAGATTGCGGGTGCACTCGAGCAGGCGCGTATGGCGCTCTCGGGTGACGATGAAATTGCGGGTGCGTGTGAATTGCTCGATCAGGCGGCAAACGCCATCGAGAGCCTGCGCGAAGTGTCGGACGCCTTCGACGGCATGGCTGAGCAGGCCGAGGAAGTGCGCCTGCTGGCGGCAGATTTGCGCGACAGCGTGGCAAGTCAGGGGGACAATCTGGACTTTTCTCCGGCAGAGCGCGAGATGGTCGAGCAGCGCTTGGATGAAATCTATCGCCTGAAGCAGAAATACGGCGGTACGATTCCGGAAATCCTCGCGTACCTTGAGAAGATAACCGCCGAACTGGATACGCTCGAGAACGCGGACGACCGCAGGGAAGAACTGCGGGAGCAGTACCGCGGCATGCTCGCGGAGGCCAAGGGCATCGCCGCTGAACTCACCGAGCAGCGCCGCAAGGCTGCCAAGCAGCTGGAGGGCGAAATCGTGCGCGAGCTGAGCGAACTCGACATGGATAAGGTGAAAATGCGGGTTGCGGTCCGCACCGGCACCAAGCTGTCCGCGCACGGCTGCGATACCGTGACGTTTGAGATTTCGGTTAATCCGGGTGAGCCGGAAAAGCCGCTCTCCAAGGTGGCCTCCGGCGGCGAGCTGAGCCGAATTATGCTTGCGCTTAAAAACGTATTGACAGCGGGCGAAGATGTTGGTATGCTGATTTTTGACGAGATCGACACCGGCGTTTCCGGCCATGCGGCTCAGCAGATCGGCCGCAAGCTGTCCGCGATTGCGAAAAAGAAGCAGACACTGTGCGTTACCCATCTGCCGCAGATTGCCGCCATGGGCGACCACCACCTACGCATTTCCAAATCCGTGCGTGATGGCCGCAGCTACACCGATGTCAGCCCGATGGACAGAGCACACCGCGTAGACGAAATTGCACGTCTGCTCTCCGGCGAGGAAATCTCGGATGCAGCACGCCGCAATGCAGAGGAACTGCTCGATGCGGCCGGACAGGGGGCGTGAACCCGTGGTAATCATAGACGAACGCAGAAAAGAGCGTGCTCCATAACGGTATTCGAACTCTTTTATCATAGAATGCAAACAAATTGAAATACAGGAGACAGAATAATGCAGCTTTACGACGAACTGAAAGCGCGCGGTCTGATCGCGCAGGTAACGAACGAAAAAGAGATCAGCGAGATGATCAACAACGGCAAGGCAACCTTCTACATCGGCTTCGATCCGACCGCGGACAGCCTGCATGTTGGCCACTTTATGGCGCTCTGCCTGATGAAGCGCATGCAGATGGCAGGCAACAAGCCGATCGCGCTGATCGGCGGCGGCACCGCTATGATCGGCGACCCGTCCGGCCGTACCGATATGCGCTCGATGATGACCGTCGAGACCATCCAGCACAACTGTGACTGCTTCAAGAAGCAGATGGAGCGCTTCATCGAATTCGGTGAGGGCAAGGCGCAGATGGTGAACAACGCCGACTGGTTGATGAACCTCAACTACATCGAGTTCATCCGCGACATCGGCTCGTGCTTCTCGGTCAACAACATGCTCCGCGCCGAGTGCTTCAAGCAGCGCATGGAGAAGGGTCTGAGCTTCCTCGAGTTCAACTACATGCCGATGCAGTCCTACGACTTCTACTACCTGTTCAAGAACTACGGCTGCAACATGCAGTTCGGCGGCAACGACCAGTGGAGCAACATGCTCGGCGGCACCGAGCTGATCCGCCGCAAGCTGGGCAAGGACGCGCATGCCATGACTATCACCCTGCTGCTCAACAGCGAGGGAAAGAAGATGGGCAAGACCGCTTCCGGCGCAGTTTGGCTCGATCCGAACAAGACTTCTCCTTACGATTTCTACCAGTACTGGCGCAATGTGGACGATGCGGACGTGCTCAAGTGCATCCGTATGCTGACCTTCCTGCCGCTTGAGGAGATCGAGGCGATGGACAGCTGGGAAGGCGCACAGCTGAACAAGGCAAAGGAAATCCTTGCTTATGAGCTGACCGCTCTGGTGCATGGCAAGGAGGAGGCCGAGAAGGCACAGACCGCTGCCAAGGAGATCTTCGTTTCCGGCGGTGCGGCTGCCAACATGCCGACCACCACGCTGACCGACGCGGACTTTACCGACGGTCAGATCGGTGTGCTGACGCTGCTCGTGAAGTGCGGCCTTGCAGCCTCCAACGGCGAGGCGCGCAAGCTGGTGCAGGGCGGCGGCGTATCGCTGGGCGGTGAGAAGGTCGCGGACTTCAAGCAGCAGCTTGCCAAGGACTTCTTTAACGAGGAGTGCATGATCAAGAAGGGCAAAAAGACTTTCCATAAGGTTGTTCTGGGATAACGTCTGTCGCGGAACGACATTTTCAAGAAGACGCAAAGAAGCGGCACAGACCGATCGGTCTGCGCCGCTTTTGTTATCTGGTTTTAGGAAAGAAAGCGTTCAGCCACCAGCATTACCAGCGGCAGCGTTGCCACGGACAGAATGGTGGACAGGCATACATACGACACCGCCTGCCGGTAGTCCTGATCGAACTTCTGCGCAAAGATGGCTGTGCTGCTGGCAACCGGCGTTGCCGCTGCGATCAGCGTAATCAGCGTGATCTCGCCGCGGGCAAAGGGGAATAGCAGGAAGATGAGCACCGTCACCGCCGGAACGACAAGCAGGCGCACGGCAGAGACAACGTACAGCCTTGCACTCACGAACAGGTCGCGCAGGCGCACCTTGGACAGATAGAAACCGAGAATAATCATCGCCAGAGCAGTATTGGCATCCGCGATGTAGCCGATCGTGCCGGTGACGACCGAGGGCAGCGTCGGCTGAGCCACAAACAGGATGAGACCGATCACCATGGAGATGAAAACCGGATTGACGAACACCATTTTCAGATTGATGGTTTCCTTTTTGCCTGATATAATAACAATACCGTACGTCCACTGCAGCAGATTGACAAGCGTGCTGTACGAGACAACGTAGAACGCCGCCTCCGCGCCGAACACGGCTGTGACGAGCGGAATACCGATGAAGCCGGCGTTGCCGAACGCGACTGCAAAGTTTTCAATCCGGTGCCGAGTACCGCAGGTGAGGTACGCCACGCCGATGGACGCAGCAAACGCAATCACCGCGATAACGGCCGAAATGCCCATGGCACGCAGCTTGTCCATGCTGAACTCGGACATGTAGCTGCGCAGGATAACGCATGGAATGACCGCATACAGCAGCACGTTGGATAGATCACGGCTGCCCTGTTCGGTTATCATGCCGCGGCGGGAGAGGAGCAGACCGAGCATCATCAAAAGAAACATGATGATCGTCTGCTGAAGCAGAATTTGAGTAATCATAAGGGGAATTTTCCTGTACTTTCATAGAATGGAGGGGAACGCGATGGAATTATATCAGCTTCGGCAGTTTGCCGCCGTAGCAAAATACGAAAATATGACGCGCGCCGCCGAGAGCCTGAACGTGGCACAGCCCGCTGTATCCAAAACCATACGGAATCTGGAAAGCGAGCTGGGAGCCGAGTTATTCGAGCGAACGGGAAAGGGATTGCGTCGCACCGAGCAGGGAGATATCCTGCTGCGGTACGCACGGACGATACTGGAAGCTGAGCGCGACGCACGCGGCGAAATCGAGGAGAGCCTGCACCGGACAGGTGGTCTGTGCATCTGTGCGCTGTCGTGCGCGGAGCGTATCAGCGAGATACTCGCGGGTTTTTCCACCGAGTACGGCAATCTGGATCTGCGCATCAGCAGTACGCCCGAGGGCAGCGATCTGCTGCTCGATTCCGCGGTATCGCGGGACGAGGTGCCTGCGGGCGCCGTCCTGCTGTACGATGAGGAGATGTGCGTGGCTGTGCCCGAGGGACACCGGTATGCCGATCGGGAAAGCGTATCGCTGACTGAGCTTGCCGACGATCCGTTTATCGCGCTGAGCAATTCGCAGTCGTTCCGACAGATTTCCGAGCATATTTTTCGGTCAGCCGGTGTGGAGATGCACGCCGCTATCGAGTGCGACAGTGCGGCGCTGCAGATTCGTCTGCTGTCGTGCGGCATGGGTGTTGCACTGGTCGCGTCCGGCGAGTGGCGGCAGGTCTGCGAGGACGCAGGCGTGCGCCTGCTGCACATCAAGGACGCACAGTGCCGCCGGTATATCTATGTGCAGACGCTCGGACGGTTCCGCACGCAGAGTATTCGCGCGTTTACTGCGTATTTGGAGCGGTATTTTGCGCAGATGGCGTAAACTCGCGGCAGATCATGCGGCGTGGACCTCGAGAGGAACTTTTTCACCGAGTTCAAACTGATGCAGGCTTTCAAGCGAGCACTGAACCATATCGAACACCGCCTGATCGGTGAAGAACGCAACATGCGGGGTAACGATGGTGTTCTGGAAGGATTTCAGGATGATGTAATCGTGGTTGGTGACACGGCTGTTGTAATTGTGATCGACGCGGATCACGTCATCCTCACCCTCAAAGCAGTCCACGCCGACCGAGCCGACACGGCCGGACTCAATGCCGTCGATCAGAGCACGGGTGTCGATCAGAGCGCCGCGTGCGCAGTTGATGATGACAACACCCGGCTTCATCTGCTGAATAGCCTCGGTGTTGATCATGTGGTAGGTGCTGTCGTTGAGGAAGGTGTGCAGCGTGATGACATCGGACTGCGCGTACAGCGACTCGAGCGAAACGTACTCCACGCCCATCTGCTTCATTTCCTCGGACGGGTACGGGTCATGTGCGATAATGCGGCAGCCAAAGCCGGACAGATTGTGAATGACGGCCTTGCCGATACGGCCGGTGCCGATGACGCCGACGGTCAGGTTCTGCATCTCCATGCCGCGTGCTGCGCCGGATGCACCGAGCGAATAGTCCGCCGTGTGCGAGCGGAACATGATGTAGCCGGCCTTGCGGATGCACATCAGCATGAGCATGACCGTATAGTTGGAAACCGCATACGGCGAATATCCGGCGTGGGATACGCGGATGCCGAGACGCTCTGCAGCTTTCAGGTCTACATTATCGTAGCCGATGGTGCGCAGGGCCACATAGCGGACACCGTTCTCGGCCAGCTTTTCCAGAATCGGCGCAGGCAGGTCGCAAGTGCAGGAAATGCCGTCGTAGCCGCGGGTCAGCGCAACATTATCGAGGGTCAGCGTGTCCTTCTGCAGCGTAAGGTCCATATCAAGCGACTGACTGAAGTGATCGAAAAACGCGCGTTCGTCCGGACGGGCGTTGAATGCCATAACTTTCATTTTTATTACTCCTTGATCCATTCGTGGGTGAGCTTGCCGAGAATTTCGATGCCTTTGACGATCTGTTCATCGGTCGGGGTAGAATAGTTGAGACGGAAGGCGTTGGACACCTGCTTTTCGTCTGCCAGGAACGCTGAGCCAGGCACGCAGAGCACACCGCGCTGAATCGCCTCGCGGACAAACGGCTGCGAATCCATACCGTCCGGCAGGAAGGCCATGGCGAACAGGCCGCCTTCCGGCTGCGGGAATGTGACCGCCGGATGGAATGTGCGGCGCATGGTGTCCAGCATCAGTCTGCACTTTGCGCGGTATACGTCACGCGCTTTGTCGAGGTGCGCGGCAAAATCGTACTTGGTCATGTACTCGTTGCAGACATATTGGAACAGCACGTTAGAGTGCACATCGGTGGTCTGCTTGGCGATGGTCAGCGGCATGGTGAGCGACTTGTTGAATACCAGAAAACCCAGTCGGAACGCGGGAGCCATCACCTTGGAAAAGCTGCCTGCGTACAGCACGCGGCCTTCGATGTCCATCGACTTGATGGTCGGCACATCCTCGCCGGAGAAGCGCAGCTCGCCGTACGGGTTGTCCTCGAGGATGGCAATGTCGTATTCGCACGCCAGCTCATACACCTTTTTGCGCTTTTCGAGCGTAGTCGTGATGCCGGACGGGTTCTGGAAGGACGGAATCGTGTACAGCAGCTTGGCCTCGGGGTGCGCCTTGAGGGCGGCCTCGAGCGCATCCGTATCCATGCCGTCCTGCTGCATCGGAATGCCGATCAGCTTGGCGCCATACGAGCGGAATGTGTTCAGGCAGCCGACAAAGGCAGGGTCCTCGGTCAGGATGACATCGCCCTCGTTTACCAGAACCTTGGTGGTCAGGTCGGCGCACTGCTGACCGCCGGACAGGATGAACAGCTCATTTTCCTCAAAATCGAAACCCTGTGTGCGGGTGAGGTAGTCCTTCATGGTCTCACGCAGCGGCATGTAGCCCTCGGACAGACCGTACTGCAGAACAGAGACCGGTGCGTTCTTCATGACGTCCGCGATGATGTCCGCAATCTCGGGCACCGGGAAGGTCTCTGCGGACGGGTTGCCACCGCCGAACGAGATCATGTTCGGGTCCGCGCCCAGCTTGAACAGCTCGCGGATGGCCGAGCCGTGCACATCGCTCATACGGTTGGAAATTTCATACTGCATATCTATCGCTCCTGTTAAGATTTGGAATGCAAGAAAACAAAAAGGTGCTGAAACCCCTTAGTCGGTAGGTTTCAGCGCCTTTGCTGATGGTTCTATTGTAAACCTGCACAAGAAATTTGTCCAATATCTGTTGTTTATGACGATATAACGGGAAAGAATACATGCTATGCCTTGAAGAATCACGCAAAACCTGCGATAATAGTAGGAGTTAGAATCACTCGAACATGAAAGCGAATTTTGCTATGAAACATATCTGTATTGGCATCACGGCGCACGTTGATGCCGGAAAAACCACTCTGTCGGAAGCCATGCTGTATCAGGCGGGTGCGCTGAAAAAATTAGGCCGTGTGGACCATCAGGATGCGTTCCTCGATACGTTTGCGCTCGAGCGCGCGCGCGGCATCACAATTTTCTCCAAGCAGGCGGAGTTCTCTCTGCCGCACACCGAGGTGACACTGTTGGACACGCCCGGTCACGTTGACTTTTCGGCGGAGATGGAGCGCACACTGCAGGTGCTCGACTGTGCGGTGCTGGTCATCAGCGGCACGGACGGCGTGCAGGCGCATACGGAAACGCTGTGGCGGCTGCTGACGCGGCAGGGAATCCCGACGTTTCTGTTCATCAACAAGATGGATTTGGACGGCGCAGACCGAAATGCACTCCTGCAGGAGCTGAAATCGCGGCTGGACAGCGGCTGTGTGGACTTCACTTCGACGGACACAATGGCGGAGGAGCTTGCCGTGTGCGATGAAGGTCTGCTCGAGCAGTACCTCGAGACAGGAATGGTGGACGACAGCCAGATCGCGCAGCTGGTTGCGGAACGAAAAGCGTTCCCGTGCTATTTCGGCTCGGCGCTCAAACTGGACGGCGTGGACGCGCTGCTGGATGGTCTGGAACGCTATCTTCCTGCACCGCAGTACGGCGCGGACTTCGGTGCGCGCGTGTTCAAAATCGCGCGTGACGCACAGGGCAACCGCCTGTCATATCTCAAAATCACCGGCGGTGCGCTGTCCGTGCGTGAGCAGCTTTCGGGCGGCGAGGACGGCGGATGGCAGGAAAAAGTGAGCGGCATCCGCATCTACTCGGGTGAAAAATTCCGCACGGCTGAGCGCGTCGAGAGCGGCATGGTCTGTGCGGTGACAGGACTCACGCACACGCGTCCGGGTATGGGTCTTGGCGCGGAAGCCGGTGCGCTGCCGCCGGTGCTCGAGCCGGTTCTCGGCTATCGCGTGTGCCTGCCGGAAGGGTGCGACGCACATGTCATGCTGCGCAACCTGCGCCAGCTTGAGGAGGAGGACCCGCAGCTTCGGGTGGTGTGGAACGAACGGCTTGGTGAGATACATCTGCAGCTGATGGGGGAGGTGCAGCTGGAAATCCTCACCAGCGTTATCGCGGAACGCTTCGGCGTGGATGTGACCTTTGATGAGGGCAGCATCGTCTACCGCGAGACCATCACCGAGCCGGTAATCGGCATCGGCCATTTCGAGCCGCTGCGGCATTACGCCGAGGTGCATCTGCTGCTTGAACCGGCAGAGCGCGGCAGCGGCATTCAGCTGTCAACGGCGTGTCCGACCGATGTGCTCGACCTGAACTGGCAGCGCCTGATTCTGACACACTTGGCGGAAAAACCGCATTTAGGCGTGCTGACCGGTGCACCCATCACGGATGTGAAGATAACCATCCTTGCAGGACGCGCACACGTCAAGCACACGGAAGGCGGCGACTTCCGTGAGGCAACCTACCGTGCCGTCCGCAACGGCCTTATGCGCACGGAAAGCCTGCTGCTTGAGCCGTATTATGCATTTCGGCTGGAGCTGCCGGACGAGTGCGTCGGACGCGCCATGACCGACATTCAGCGAATGAACGGCACGTTCGAGCCGCCCGAGCAGGGTGCTCACGGCTCGATTCTGACCGGAACGGCGCCGGTTTCCACCATGCGCAACTACTGGACCGAGGTTGCCGCGTACACCAAGGGACGCGGTCGGCTGTCGTGCACGCCGAACGGCTATGCGCCCTGCCACAACGCGGAGGAAGTCATCTCGGCAGCTGCCTACGACCCGACCGCCGATGTGGAGAATACGCCGGATTCCGTGTTCTGCTCGCACGGTGCAGGCTATGTTGTCAAGTGGAATGAGGTGCCGGAGCACGCGCATATTGATACTTCAAACGTGCTTAAACCTAGGGAAGAAGAGCCGGAACAAGTCCGTCCGGTGCGTTCCTCCGGCACAGGCGGCGGAGACGGCTTCGGCGGCGATGCGGAACTGCGTGCTCTGTTTGAACGCACCTACGGTCCGGTCAAAAACCGCGGCTTTGAAGCCTTCCAGCAGAGCCGTAAAAAGGCCGCGACGCTTGAGCAGCTGTACGTCACCCGCATCCGTGAGGACGATTATCTGCTCGTGGACGGCTACAACATCATCTTCTCGTGGGACGAGCTGCGCGACATTGCCGCCTGTGATGTCAACGCCGCCCGTGAAGCGCTCGTCAACGTGCTGAGCAATTATCAGAGTGTGCGCAGATGCCATCTTATTCTCGTATTCGATGCCTATAAGGTCAAAGGCGGCACCGGCTCAATTGAGCAGCGCGGCGGCATCCATATTGTCTACACCAAGGAGGCCGAAACTGCGGATATGTACATTGAGCAGGCGTCCTACGACCTGGCGCGCAAGCACCGGGTTCGCGTGGCTACATCGGACGGTATGGAGCAGATGATCATTCTCGGACATGGCGCAGAGCGTATCTCTGCGACCGAGCTGCACTGGGAAGTGGAGCAGGCCAATGAGCATATTGAGGCAATTCTGAAAAAATTGTAAACAAAAATCGGTTTGGACTTGAATTCATAGTAAACCTGTGGTATATTAGTAAAAAGGGGAATTTGCAACTATGAAG
This sequence comes from Butyricicoccus sp. OF27-2pH9A, assembly GCF_027693185.1. Lineage (NCBI taxonomy): Bacteria > Bacillati > Bacillota > Clostridia > Eubacteriales > Butyricicoccaceae > Butyricicoccus > Butyricicoccus sp. OF27-2pH9A. The sequence goes on along the minus strand of NZ_JAQEXK010000009.1, from coordinate 45,285 downwards.
ATTTCAACCAAAGGAAGATATGCGCTTCGTCTGATGATCGACTTGGCGCAGCATGACGCAGGCGGCTACATTCCGCTGCGCGATATCTCCAAGCGACAGCAGATCTCGGCCAAGTATCTGGAGCAGATCGTGGTGCAGCTTTCGCGTGCGGGCTTTGTTATCTCGACACGAGGCGCACAGGGCGGCTACCAGCTGGCGCGGCATCCTTCGGAGTATACCGTGGGCGATATTCTGCGCATTACCGAAGGCTCTCTTGCACCGGTGGCTTGTTTGGAGCATGAGCCAGTGGATTGTCCTCGTGTAGATGAATGCATTACGCTCAGCTTTTGGCGCGGATTGTATGACGCAATCAATAACTATGTTGATTCGGTCACGCTCGAGGATCTTGTTAATAACGGAACGCTTAATTTTTCCATCTAACGCAAAAAGACAGACGATTTTTCGTCTGTCTTTTTTTCGTTGAGTAATGGAGCATTGAGAATGGAGAATGAACGATGCGGTTTTATCTTCTGTGTGCGTGCATGTGGTTTACAGGCGGTGCACCGAGTCGGCGCATCCTACAATATAACGTGATAATGTCGTGTAGACAGCAAAAGAAAAAGGGAACACCCCACAGGCATTCCCTTTGCATATAAGCTTATGCTCGATGCAGCAGCTTTTTGACACTGAGCAGCATCTCGCGGCTGTTGAGTGCCGCAACTGCGCCGAACAGCGCAATCTGCCAGACGAGCCACAGCGGCGGCTCAAGCAGCATGAGCATGGACTGCGCGGTAAGCAGAATCACGGTCAGCGCCAAGCGCGGCACCTTCCAGCGGACCGGCATGAATCGACGGCTGTCGATTGCACGGTACAGGAACAGAGCCACATAGCTGATGAGCGTTGCCAGCGCCGCACCCGTGCCGCCCATCCGCGGGATGAGCAGGGCGTTCAGACCAATGTTAATAACCGCGGAGAACGCCGTGGACAGGAAGGACGCGACCGTCTTCTTTTCCAGCAGGTACACGCTTTTCTGGAAGCTGGACAGGCAGTTGAAGCCCGCGCCGACCGCCAGAATCGGGATGAACGTCCAGCCGATATAGTAGCTGGGCACGGCAAGCACGGTCATAGCCAGCTTGGCGCACATTACGCCGCCGGACGCGATGATGAACACGATGGACGAGTATGTGTTGCCGACGTTCGAGAAGAACGTGATCTGCTCCTCCTTGGTGTTGTTGTTGACCATGGATATTTGCCATGCATCAACAAAGATGGACGCGACAAGCGCGATCAGTGTCGGCACACGGTAGGCGATCGAGTAGATGGCGCTGACTGCGGTATCCTGCATGGAAGCGAGGAACACCTGATCGGAGAAGCCGATAATATACACGAGAATCGCATCCGGTACGAGCGGAAGCGAGTACGCCAGCATGCCGCGCCACAGGTGCATGTCCAGACGCTTGAGCTTGACGTACTTCCACAAACCGGCGATAATGAACAGGCAAACAGTGGAAAGCGCGTCCGAGCAGATGATGGAGAACACATAGCCGAGGATGTTCCAACGGAACACCTTCAGGTAGAGGATGTTCAGCATGATGGTGACAAACGTACGGAAAATGCCGTCGATCGCGTACAGGCGGACGTGTCCGAGCGCGCGGATGAACTGGCTGCACACATTCTGCGTGCACGAGGTCAGAACATACAGGTAGATGATCCACTGATACTCAAGCAGTGAGCCGGTAACACCCGCCGAGGTGTTATAGTGGATGAGACTCAGCAGCGGATGGAACGGCAGTGCGATAATAAAGCCGCACAGCACGGTCACAAGCGCAATGGTAAACACACTGCGCTTGTAATACTTGCGTTCAAGTCCGTAGCGGATGACCGCCTGTCCGATGGACAGCGACACCACCGGATACAGAATACTGGTGGTCTTGATGATCAGGTCGGCGACACCCATTTCATCCTGCGTCATCATGCCGGTGTAGAAACGCAGCATGAGGATAACGAGAATCTTGGAACTGAACGTGCCTATCGCGAAGATAAAGGTATTGCCGAGAAGGCGTTTGTATTGATTCATTTTTTGCCCTTTCTCAGCCGGAGTGTGTGGCACTGGTCGGTAACGCGGTCGGTCAGCCATGCAGCGATGATGCCGCACAGCACGCCGATGACCGCTCCGGCCAGTACGTCGGTCGGGTAATGGACGCTGGCATACAGCCGCGAAAACGCAATGGCTGCCGCCAGCAGAAAGGCCAGAAAACCGGTCTTATGGTGGAAGAAGTACAGCGCCGAAGCTGCCGCAAACGAGCTGAGCGTGTGCCCGGACGGAAACGACCACGGGTCCTCCGGAACGAGCAGCGCCGTCAGGTCGGTGTGGGTGACAAACGGACGCGGCCGCATGACAAGGTTCTTGAGGAACACATTGCCAAGCAGAAAACCGACGCCGAGCGCGATCAGCATCGCCGCGCCGGCGCGGCGTGTTCGCCGGAAGAACAGCAGCAGTACGGCAAGCGTAATCCAGACAGCACCATAGCTGCCCAGCAGGGAGAACACCTTCCAGACCGTGTCGGACAGACCACCGCGCCAGTGCTCCGAGATGTACGCGAGAACGCCGTAGTCAACTGAATGCACAATATCGAGCAGAATATCCATTTACCGGAATCGCCGCCTTTCAGGAGAGTAGAAGTTGTTTTTATGACCGAGGGATGGTTATGAAAACAGCTTCTCGGTTATTTTTCGGAAGCAGAACGGTCTACCTTGTCCACGATGAGGGCAATCGCCTGGTCGCCGGTGACGTTGGTAGCAGTGCCGAAGCTGTCCTGCGAGAAGTGCAGGGCAATGATCAGCTGCTGCATCGGGTCGGTGAAGCCGAGCATCGAGGTGATCAGGCCGAGTGCCGACATAACGCCGCCGCCCGGTACACCCGGAGCCGCAACCATGGTAACGCCCAGCATGAATACAAACGGAGCAAACATGGCAAAGGTCGGGTTCATGCCGCTTGCAAGCATGATACCCATCGAGCCGAGTACGAGGCAGATGGTATCGCCGTTGAGGTTGATGGTAGCGCACAGCGGAACGACAAAGTCGGCAACGTCGTTATTTATATTGTTATTATATGCACAGTTCAGCGCAATCGGAATAGTCGATGCAGACGACTGGGTGCCGAGTGCGGTAAAGTATGCCGGAGCGGCGTTCTTCATGCTTTTGAAGTGGTTCTTGCGGCAGACAATGCTTGCCAGACCAAACTGAGACACGATGTACAGCAGCTGCAGCACAATAATAATGGCATACAGGGAAGCGAACATCTTGACGGTAGCCGCCAGACGGCCCTCGGCTGCGATGTTGGCGAACAGACCTGCGATGTGGATCGGGATCAGCGGAATGATAATGCGGCTGAGTACGCCGGTAACGATCTTCTGCAGATCACGGAAAACGTTCAGCAGGGAATCACCCTTGAGGTTTGCCATGCCGATGCCGAGCACGAATGCGAACACGAGCGCCGTCATAACGCCGAACACCGGGTCAACCGTGATGGAGAACAGCGGCTCGAAGGCGTTGCTCTCGAGTACATCGCCGGTGATGGGCTGAATGATCCCCGGCAGAACGGCCTTGCCGATGAAGAAGGTCAGCAGGCCGGAAATAACGGTTGTGCCGTAGGCCAGCAGCAGGGTCAGACCGAACAGACGGTTGGCCTTCTTGCCAAGCTCTGCCATGCCAACCGTGATGAACGACAGGATGATCAGCGGGATCATGAATGACAGGAAGGTTGAGAACAGCGAGGTAAAGGTTGCCAGCAGGCGGATGATGGCAACGAAGAACCCAGTGTCCGCGATGCCGAACCACTGTCCGCACATACCGATGAGGATACCGGCGATGATGCCGATAATCAGTCGAATTAACAGTCCTAATTGTTTCACTTGCATTTACTCCTCTTTTTCACAAAAATTTTAGCATACTAATAATACTATAGCAGAAAAGAGCCGTGATAGCAAGTTAAAGCGACAGATTATGACGGCGTATACCGAATTTATCCGAATTTGTGGTTGCTATCATGAATACAGGGCGCTATAATATAAAGGTATACCTGTCGAATAATGGCGGGTGCATCGAGAATCCAAAGCATATTCCAAGCATAGATTAGTTAAGAGGTATACTCATGGCAGATAAAAGCGCAAACAAACCGAAGAAGGGAGCGCATTTGATCAAAAAGCAGGCCAAAAAGCCGGAAAAACCGGCGCAGGTCATCCGGACGGAAGCGAAGCAGCCGAAGAAGAAACGTCGTGTTCCTATCGGTGTAAAGATTGCCGTCGGCGTTGTCATTGCGGCGGCAGCCGGTGCATTCGGCTATGTGTACTGCTACCCGAATGTTTTTCCGGGCGTGACTGTCGGACCGATCGCGGTCGGGGGCATGAACCGCGATGACGCGGCAAACACCATTGAAGACCAGAGTGCGCCGCTGTACGAGGGCAAAAATGTCACGGTGACGATTTACGGCTCCAACTATGATATTCCGGTCGATAAGGTGCTGAAAAGCGTGGACGGCATCCAGTCCGCCGAGAACGCCTATGAAATAGGCCGTACCGGCAATCCGCTCGAGCGCGTGCGCGATATCATCGGCGCAATGCGCGGCCACAGAGAGGCGCAGATTGCGGCAACTGTAGATGAGGAAAGCCTGCGCGGCACGCTTAACGAAATCGCGGACACGGCGCTGACCGAACCGGTCAATCCGACCTGGGAGCTGCAGGACAGCAATCTGATCGTGCATTCCGGCAAGCCGGGCGTCAAGTTTGACACGGATGCGGTAGAGCAGGCGTTGACTGATCAGATCCGCCTGATGGACTTTGAGCCGTATGAGGTCTCGACCGATGTGACAGCCGCTCCGGCGATTGACGTTGACAAGATCGCAGCCGACATTATCGGTGACCCGGTCAACGCTACCGTCAGCAAGGAGGACGGCAAGACCATCATCGCCGGCAAGGCAGGCGTGTCGTTCGACACCGACAAGGCCAGGAAGATCATTGGCGACGGCTCGCAGGAGACCTACACCATTCCTGTGACGATCACCCAGCCGTCCATCACGGCAGAGGCGCTCAAGGCGAAGCTGTTCCACGATACGCTCGCGCGCACGGCAACCAATCTCGATGAGGGCAACGCACCGCGTACGAACAATATCCGTCTGGCGGCTAAGGCCATCAACGGCACTATCCTCAATCCGGGCGACGAGTTTTCCTATAACGGCACGGTTGGCGAGCGCACAGCCGCACGCGGTTATCAGGAGGCGCATGCCTACTCGGGCGGCAAGATTATTGACGAGTTCGGCGGCGGTGTCTGCCAGCCGTCCTCGACGTTGTACATGGCTGTACTGCGTGCCGATTTGAAGGTGACCGAACGGCATAATCATTCGTTTACCGTGTCCTACACACCGCTCGGCGAGGACGCAACCGTGGATTACGGCAATCTGGATTTCCGGTTCGTCAACAATACGGCGTATCCGGTCAAGATTCTTGCCGAGCAGACCGACGGTCAGATGATCATGACCATTGTCGGCACCAAAACGAGCGACAAGACGGTCACGACCCGCACAGAGGTGCTCGAGACCTATAAGCCGGAGACCGTTACAAAGACGGACAGCTCGATGGAGGCAGGCGACAGCCGCGTGGAGACCTCGGGCATCACGGGCTACTCGACCAAGACCTACAAGCAGATTACTGAAAATGGCAAGACGACCGAGGTGCTGGCCAACAGCTCCACCTATTCCAAGCGGGATGAGGTCGTGTACGTCGGTGAATGATAAAGAAAACGGAGAATTTTATGAATAATTTTACAGCTGAGACCCGCAGACAGCTTAAGCGGGAGCAGAAGACGCGTGTAATGGAAAACCTTGGACGGTGTATCGGCATCCAGCTGATGTACCTCGTGCCGTATGTGCTGCTGATGGTGATCCTGTACGTTTCCGTGTTCGGCAGAGCGTTCGCGCTCATCGCAGGCGGTGTTTCTGCGAATGATTACCAGTTGATGGCGGCACTCTCGCGTGGACTGAATACGGTATGGCTGTGCATTGCGCTTATGCTGGCGATCACGGGCCCCCTGCAGTTCGGCCTCATGCACTTTTACATCGGTCTCGCACACGGCGAGGATGTGACGGTGGGTATGCTCATGTACCCGTTCACCTCGCTGAAAAGTGTCTGGGCGGGTATCCGTATGGTGTTTACGCTGTGGCTGCGCGGCATTATCTGGTCAATCGTGCCGACCGTCATCTATTCGACAATCGTGTTTGCGGCTGCTATGGCTGTCTCGGATACGGCACAGTATCAGGTGATTGCGGGAGCGCTGCAGGTTGTGTACCTGCTGGTGATGATTCCGATTCGCGTTAAGCTGCAGACTTATAACGCAGGCTGGCTCCTGCTCGCGCAGGATGAGAACCGCAGTGCATGGGCAGCTACGCGCGAGGCTTCATGGGCGTTCCGCGGAAATCTGATGAAGCTGTTTGTGTTCGACCTCAGCTTTATCGGCTGGTATGTACTGATCGCCGTTGTTCTGTGGGGATGTATCCTGCTCGGTACGGTCGGCCTGACTGCGATGAGCACCGGCATGGCGATTGCGGTATTCGCGGCGGCTCTGGTGGCGGCGCTATGCCTGACCGCTGTGCTGAACGGTTTTCTTTCGGCGTATATGGAAAGCTCGTTCGTGCGTGTGTATGAGCATCTGACCGAACCGTCGGCGGAGTTTTATCCGGAAGGGTAAGCATCCTGCCGGGCAACCTGCATTCGTGGAGGTTATGCGGTGATAGCATCAGGCAAACGATAGGATATCATTTATGAACGTGTGAAAAGCCTCGGAGATGTATGCTCCGAGGCTTCAGTCTGTCAAAAAAGTATTATTTTAATTTTTACGCTTCGTGCGGCAGCACGCATAAAATAGAATTTGCGAAGCAAATTCATAAATTCCGGGAGCATGTATCTCGGAATTTATACAAGGGAAGAAAAAATGTACCCGTAGGGCGCGGTTTTTCTTCAGTATTCGCTCGAAAGCGTGGTTTCGAGCGAGAGGCTGCTCGGAAAACGATAGTTTTTCGACAGCCTCAAGCCTCGGAGATGTATGCTCCGAGGCTTTTCCTATTGTATCGTATCCGCAGATACGCTATAATAAACCTATCTCCGGAAAGAGAGGGAACCCTGATGTTTGAATGGTTTACAGAATTTATGGAATCGCCGCTGGGAAAGCTGATTTCCACGGGAATACTGGCTGTGGCGGTGCTGCTCCTAACGCTGGCGGCGGCCGGACTGGTCAATCGGCTGATGAAAAAGCTGGTTGACCGTCACCGGAAAACGAACAGCAGTATTGCGACTGTCTTAGGATTTGTGCGCTACATAGCGGTTGCTGCGGTGTACTTTGCGGGCGGCATGGTCATCGTAGGCGCGATTCCGGTGCTGTCGAGTGCGGTGCGTACTCTGCTGGCGACCGGCGGTGTGATTGCGGTGGTTGCCGGTCTTGCAGCACAGGAAGCACTCGGCAGCGTGGTCAGCGGCATGATGATCCTCGCATTCAAGCCGTTTAAGATGGGCGATGTCGTGCGCTATGTCGATAATGACATCACCGGCTGCGTTGAGGAGATCACGCTGCACCATACTGCGGTCCGCACGTTCGAGAACAAGCGCGTCATCATCCCAAACAGCAAGATGAACAGTGCCATCATCGAGAACGCCGACTATGCGGACAGCAAGGTCTGCGTGTTCCTGACAGTGGGGATTACCTACGAAAGCGACCTCAAAAAAGCCAAAGAGCTGCTCGCCCGCGAGGTGCGGAAGCAGCCGACCTTCCTCGATATTCGCACCGAGCAGCAGAAAAAGGACGGCGTGCCCGATGTGCCGGTCGTTGTGCTTGAGCTGGCGGATTCCGCGGTTGTTCTGCGTGCATCGCTGTGGGCGAAGGATAACGCCACCGCATTCGCACTGAAGTGTGCCGTGCTCGAGGGCATTAAGCTCACCTATGACGCGGAAGGCATTGATATTGCATATCCGCACATGCAAGTCGTAAAAAGTGAGGAATGAGGAGGCAGAAGTGAGGAGCGGACGATGGTAAACCGCAATCGAAACTCCTGTCTCCTGCCTGTAAGAAATCGCAAGATATTGTAAGACATCCATCCGCATTCCTTTTATAATATGGTCAAAGAGCAAAGGGAGGAACATAAGATGAAGAAATTACGCGTTGGTGTAATCGGCATTGGCGACATCAGCAATGTTTACCTGAACAATCTGAAAAAGTATGACACAGTCGAGGTGGTGGCGTGTGCCTCACGCGGACTGGAGAAGGCACAGCGCAAGGCGGCGGAGCACGGCATTCCCAAGGCATATGCCTCCGGTATGGAGCTGATCGCTGACCCGGATATTGACATTATTCTCAATCTGACGACGCCGCAGGCACATTATGAGTATAATCTGGCAGCCTTGAAGGCGGGCAAGCATGTCTACACGGAGAAGCCGCTGGCGATGACGTTTGAGCAGGGCAGGGAACTGGTTTCGCTTGCTAAGGAGAAGGGACTGCTGATTGGCTGCGCGCCGGACACCTTCCTCGGCGGTCGCTTGCAGAACATCCGCGAGCTGATCGACAGCGGCAGACTGGGCCGCATCACGGGCGGCGGTGCGTGGTTTGTCGGTCACGGGCACGAGTTCCACCATCCGGCTCCGGCATTCTTCTATCAGCCGGGTGCGGGCCCGCTGTACGACATGGGGCCGTACTACGTCACCGCGCTGCTCAGCCTGCTCGGCCCGGTAAAGCGCGTTTGCGCAATGGCTACCAAGGCAGGAGAGACGCGCACCGTGCCGTCCGGCCCGAGCAAGGGACAGGTGCTGCCGGTGGACGTGGATACTCATATCAACGCGATTCTTGAGTTTGTGTGCGGCGCACAGGTGACGCTGACCTGCAGTTTTGACGTCTGGGATTCCGAGCTGCCGCGTATGGAGATTTACGGTACCGAGGGAACCGTTCTCATTGACGAGAAGGACCCGATTTCCGGTCCCAACCTGTTCGGCGGCGATACGCTCATGCGCACGCCCGACCAGTACCGCTGGGCGGATGCCGAGCGCCGTCCGGAGAACGTAAACGCGCCGTGGCCGGTCGTGCCGAACAGCCATCCGTACAATTCGGTCAGCCACGCCGAGAACCCGCGCGGTATCGGTCTGGTGGATCTCGTCTACGCGCTCGAGGAGGGTCGCAAGCCGCGTGCCTCCGGCGAGATGGCGCTGCATTCGCTTGAGGTGATGGAGTGCATCCTCAAGAGTGCGCATGAGCACGTCTTCTGTGAGCCAACAACTACATTTGAGCAGCCGAAGCCGCTTGATTGGCAGTAATTGAAGTAAAAGCCCGAGAAGGATTTTCCGTTCTCAATTACACCGCATGTCTACCTGAAAAAGACACCCCAAGGGGTGTCTTTTTTATTCCGCAAGTCCCATCGTGCCGTTGCCTTGGGTGGTGATGCAGGTCAGATCATCGCGGACATACAGCACGACATCAGGCCGATATTTTGCGATATAGTCGAGGATATTCTCTCCGTCATAGTGACGGTAATCCAGACTGCGCATTTCATCGCACGAGGTATACAGGATACCCTCCAAGGGGTTGGTGAACGAATCGCCGACGACGAGCACACGCGGCAGGCCGGGACGGTTTGTCTTGATAATGGTTTCGCCAATGTCGCCGCCCATGTAGTAATCGTATACGTTGTTGAAATTCTCGTTGACCACCGTGCTGGCAACCGGTTTGCCATTATCCGTGCGGGTGAAGGGCACAGGCGTGCCAAGCGTGAAGCGGTACAGCTTGTCATTCGTAGGGTACTCACCGAGCAGCTTGCGGGAGCGGGAACCGAGGAACGGCCGCTCAATCTGCTCGATGGTCACATCGGTGGTGACAGGTGCGTCTATGCCGAGCGTCTGCAGGTGCTCCATAGTGCACAGATAGGTCTCATACGCGCCGTAAAAGTTGTAGTGATGGTCGGTTTTACTGTAATATTTCTCCGGATCGGTGCAGAGATAGTCCGCCATGTTCAGACAGTCAATGCCGCGTGCATCCAGTCCAGCGAGAAAGTCCGTGCGCATGGAATCATCCGTGTAGGTGCCGGACGTGAGGTACGACGGATATTTGTACCGCAAAGCACTGCTCTGCTCGGGAATGGACAGATAGACGAACTTTGCACCGACAGTCTCACACGCCGTGTTTACCTGCGAGAGCGCATCCAATACGGTCTGCATGTCCTCATGGTTGTAATCGGTGCGCGGCTTGCCGTGATAGGGCAGCAGCGTATCACCCGCGATAACCGTGGTGCTGACGACCGGATTGTGCAGCGCAAGCTCCTTGCGGACGTTCAGCCGCAGCAGCGGAACACGGCAGGCAAAGTGGTCACTGATATAGGTTTCCACATTGGAAAAAAACGTACCGTCCAGCACGGTATCGACGCTTGGCACCGGAAAGACCGCCAGCCTGCGGTTTTCGTAAAACGAGCCTTTTTCCTTCGGACTGAATACGCTGACAGCCGAAAAAACGGCCAGTGTACCGCAGAACAGCACGGTTTTGACAATATGCTTCGCGTTTTTCATGTCTCAGCCCTCCTCAGAAACGGAAGTAGATAAATGGGTTGTAGCTGCTGGCGAGCAGGCGCATCAGGCACAGCGTGAACAAGACAGCCAGCACCGGAAACTCCAGTACACGCCAGATACGGGTGGACTTGAGACGCGGGAACACCGGTGCGGACAATACAACACCGAACAGCAGGTATGGCCAGAACCGCAGCAGATATTCGATTACGAACCGGTTGAGCGGCACCGCCGAGGTGAACATGCTGCCGAGGTACTGCACCGCCAGTCCCATCGAATCGCTGCGGAAGAACACCCAGCCGATGACGATAAAAAACAGCGCATAGACATGCTGCAGCATGGACGGCAGGCGCGTAATCCATCCGGCGAGGAATTCCTTTTCCAGAATGAGCAGCACGCCGAAGTACAGACCCCACGCCATAAACGTCCAGTTGGCACCGTGCCAGAAGCCGGTCAGTGTCCATACGGCAAGCAGATTGAAAATGTGCCGTGCGGGCGAGCACCGGTTGCCGCCCAGCGGAATGTACACATAGTCGCGGAACCAGGTGGACAGCGAGATATGCCAGCGGCGCCAGAACTCGGTGACCGACTTGCTGATGTACGGGTAGTTGAAGTTTTCGAGAAACTCGAAGCCGAACATTTTGCCGAGGCCAATCGCCATATCCGAGTAGCCGGAGAAATCGAAGTAAATCTGCAGCGTATAGCCAATCGCGCCCATCCACGCACCGGCGGCAGACAGCTCGTTCGGTGCATATTTGAATACGCCGTCCGCAATCTGTGCGAACACATTGGACAGCAGCACCTTTTTGCTGAGACCGAACAGAAAGCGGCTGATACCCTCGGAGAACTGCGCAAACGAGTGCTTGCGCACGGCAAGCTGCACGTTGACATCGTGGTAGCGTACGATCGGGCCTGCAATCAGCTGCGGAAACATGGAAACGTACAGCGCCAGCGAAAACGGGTCGTGCTGCGGCGGAACCTCCCGGCGGTATACGTCAATGACGTAGCTGAGCGCCTGAAAGGTGTAAAACGAGATGCCGATCGGCATGACAATGCCTGTCACCGGAATACCCAGTCCGAACAGGCTGTCCGCCGTGCTGATGAAGAAATTGAGATACTTGAACACGCCCAGCAGGCTCAGATTAGCGATAACGCACAAAATGAGCAGTGGTTTTCTGTATGTACTGCGCATGGACAGGCCGAACAGGTAGTTCATCAGTATCGAAAAAATCAGCATGCCGATCAGCCTTGGCTCTCCGTAGAAATAAAAGAACAGGCTGAATAAAAGCAGCACCGCGTTCCGCACTCGGATAAATTTCTGCGGCACGATATAATAGCAGAACAGCGCCGCAGGTAAAAAGAAAAATAGAAAAATCAGACTGCTGAAAACCATGTAGCAAACATCCCTGTATGGTAAAATTGCTGTCAGAAAGGCAAAACAACCGACAAAAAGCACCTTTAGTTTACCATGTTCTGCGCGGATTTGCAATCATGCATCAGATAGCCGCATCGTTTCTGAATTGTTGTTTACTTTTTCCAAGAACTATGCTATATTAAGGATAAGCTATTGGCTGTTTCGATTAAAAGGAGGAAGACAATATGAAAAAGATGAGAATCGCACTGGCATCCATGCTGGTTGCTGCCGGTATTACGGCAACAGCCGGTGCGGCGAACTTCACAAACTGTGCGGACCGCCTGAAGGACGTGGGGCTGTTCCAGGGCACGAATCAGGGTTACCAGCTTGACAAGGCACCCACCCGTGCCGAGGCTTCGGCAATGCTGGTCCGCCTGCTGGGCAAGGAGGCCGAGGCGGAAAAGCTGACCTACACCGCGCCGTTTACCGATCTGAAGGGCTGGGAAAAGCCGTATGTGCAGTACCTGTACGATAACGGCCTTGCCAACGGCATGAGTGCGACTGCCTATAACCCGACCGGCAAGTGCTCTGCACAGATGTATACCACATTCCTGCTGCGTGCACTCGGCTACTCGGATACCAAGGGCGATTTTACCTATGCCAAAGCACTGGATTTCGGTGAGCAGGTTGGCCTGGTGGACGATGTCAATTGCAGCACCAAGAATTTCCTGCGTGACAACGTAGTTGCAATGAGCCTGACCGCGCTTGATACCGATGTCAAGGGCAGTGACAGCATTCTGCTCGATAAGCTGGTTGCAGACGGTGCGGTTGACAAGACCAAGGCTGCTTCTCTGGGCGCATTTTTCGCAGACGCGGACACATTCAACACCGCTGCGAAGAACACCTCGACGGAATCCAAGATGGCTATGGATATGAACATCAAGGCAAGCGTTAAACTCGGCAGCACCAAGCTGCTCGATATGTCCATGCCGATGACGATGAAGACCGATATGAACCTCAAGGAGCTGGACAAGTCCGTGATGGCATTCAGCGGCAAGCTGAACATGACGATCGACCCGTCTTTGGCGAACGGCGGCGATACCAGTATTTCGCAGGATATTAACTATTACTTCACCAATGGCACTTACTACATGGATATGGGTGCACAGGGCAAGTACAAAATGGCGATGTCCTTTGATGATGTGCTGAACGGCATGGAGATTTCTGCTATGAACAGTTCTGTTCCGGTCAGCGCGATTGAGAGCATTACCAAGGGCAGCGGCGGTATGACCGTTAAGTACAACATGAACAGTGTCTTCAGCTCTGACCTGTTTGACGAGCTGCTCGGCGGCATGCTGGACGGTGTTTCCATCAAAACCCGCGATATGAATGTTACCGCGAAGGCAGTCAATGGCATGCTTACCGATACTGCGATTTCCGGTACGGTTGATATTACAGCAGAGGGCGAGACCATCAGCGCAACTCTGAACGCAGCCGCTAAGGTAACCGCTACCGGCGATGCGGTTAAGATTACGCTGCCGACCGATCTGAGCAGCTATGTCGATCTGCCGACCGAGATTAACTGACGGCTTGACAATTCCGCATCTTTTATGATAAACTTATCTCACTAAAATTTGTGTGGATTTTTACAGCATCTCAAGATGTTCTTTTTCGCCGCACGACCGGGATTCCGGTCGTGCGGTTTTTTATTTGCACAAAAGGGAGGAACCGAACGTGAACCAACGCTTTATGCGGGAAAAGCCGATACTGCCGCTGCTGCTCTCAATGGCGCTGCCGATGGTGGTTTCCATGCTGGTGAACTCGCTGTACAACATCATCGACAGCCTGTTTGTTGCAAAAATAGGGGAGGACGCGATAACAGCGCTGTCACTGGTCTATCCGGTACAGAATTTGATAAACGCGCTCGCTATCGGCTTCGGCGTGGGCATTAACGCAGTGATTTCGTATCATCTCGGTGCCGGTGAGCTCGACAAGGCGGACGCGGCGGCGACGCGCGGTATTGCGTGCTCGGTTATCCACGGCGTAGTGAGCATGATCGTGTGCATCACCGTTATGCCGCGTTTCCTGCGGCTGTTCACGGATTCTGAGCAGGTAGCGGAGATGGGTACGCAGTACGCGTCCATCGCGTTCGCGTTTTCGGTGATTATCATGGTCGGCCTCGCATTCGAGAAGATTTATCAGGCGATGGGTCGCATGCAGGTGACCATGACAGCGCTGCTGTTCGGCTGTGTGACAAATATCGTGCTGGATCCGCTGCTCATCTTCGGTATCGGGCCGTTCCCGCAGCTCGGCATGCGCGGCGCGGCACTCGCCACCGGCATCGGCCAGCTGGTAACGCTGGCGTTCTATCTGGTGATATATCGGCTGCGGCCGGTGTCCGTGCATATCACACGCAAGGGACTGCACGGTACTCGAGGCATCACGGCACGGCTGTATGCGGTCGGCATTCCGGCGGCACTCAATCTGGCGCTGCCGTCATTGCTCATCTCGTGTCTGAATGCGCTGCTGGCTGAGCTCAGTCAGGCGTATGTGGTCGTGCTCGGCATCTATTACAAATTGCAGACTTTCCTGTATCTGCCTGCGAGCGGCATTATTCAGGGGATGCGTCCGGTGATCGGTTACAACTATGGTGCGGGTGAGCGGGAACGCGTCAGCCGTATTTTTCAGGTAGCGCTTGCGCTGTGTGCGTGCATTATGATGATCGGCACCGTGCTGTGTCTGGCGTTCGCGTCTCCGCTGATGGCACTTTTCACCGAAAATGTTCGGACGGTGGCTATCGGTGCACATGCGCTGCGCATTATCTGTGTGGGATTTCTTGTTTCAGCGGTTTCGGTTACGGCGTCCGGCGCACTGGAAGGACTCGGAAAGGGTACGGCGTCACTCGTGATTTCACTGTGCCGGTATACCGTAGTCATTCTGCCGATCTCGGTCGTGCTGTGTAAGATTATGGGTGCGAATGGCGTCTGGCATGCGTTCTGGGTGACGGAGTTTATCTCGGCAGGAGTTGCATTGGTCGCTTGGAAGCGAGTGTAACTGCGCTGACGCCGCGCCCGCGGCGGTGGGCAAGAGGGTAGACACCTGCGGTTTCTACTCTGTTTGTTTCGCAACATATTCGCAGTTCACAGATACATACTGCTACACATACGGACTGCTCTGCGCAGAGCGCGGCATAATCATGCCGCGCAATTCGTTAGCGGATAGGGCTGCGAAGATAAATTGTATCAAACACCTAATCCGTAGGTGCCATGCGTTACAACGTGCCAAGGATTTGCGCGACACTGTTATGTCGCGCCTGCGGAGACAAAACCGCCTGTGTAGCAGTACGGTCTCCGACACTGCGAACAGGTTGCTTAAGAGGACGGACTCCGCAGGTAGTTCGTCCGTAGCAGAGAAAAAATCCTCTGTCGTTCCTCTATTTCGCAGCGGTCGCCGGTCTCTGATTTGCGTCAGACTAAGAAATAAGGGAAAGGTAGGAGTTCAAAGAGGAAGGGAAACCGCAGGTGTCCCTTCCTTTTTGCCCCCGCGGCGGGTGCCGCGCTCTCCCGCCGTCCGCAGACGGCGAATCCCCCGCTGAGGTTCAGCGAAAAACTTCCCGCCCGTCAGGGGCGAACACGCTTGCGCAGTTCGAGCCCCCCGGTCAATCAGTGCAGGGAAACGACAGCTTTCCTATTGACACAGTAGGCATTCCCCGTTATACTTATAACTAAGCGAAAAACTGCACGAAAGGGAGAAAAAACTTGCTCAATCAATTTTCGAGAACCGAGCTGCTGCTTGGCAAGCAGGGAATGGAGCGCCTGTACAACGCGCGTGTTGCGGTATTCGGCATCGGCGGTGTAGGCGGCTACACAGTAGAAGCGTTGGCGCGCTCGGGTGTCGGCACACTTGACCTCATCGACGATGATAAGGTGTGCCTGACCAACATCAATCGCCAGATCATCGCTACCCGCAGGACGGTCGGTCAGTACAAGGTAGAGGCCGCTGCCGAGCGTATTCACGATATCAATCCGGACTGCAAGGTCAACGTTTACAAAACCTTTTACACGCCTGAGACCGCTTCTCAGTTCGATTTCACCCAGTATGACTACGTTGTAGATGCGATCGACACCGTAACCGGCAAGCTCGAGCTGATCGAGCAGGCAACCAAGGCCGGTACGCGCATCATCAGCTGCATGGGTGCAGGCAACAAGATTCACGCTGACAAGCTGGAAGTGACGGATATTTATAAGACCTCCGGCTGTCCGCTCGCGCGTGTTATGCGCTACGAGCTGCGCAAGCGCCGCATCCGCAAGCTCAAGGTCGTGTACTCCAAGGAGCCGGCTATGACGCCCATCGATGATATGGCGATCAGCTGCCGCCAGAACTGCATCTGTCCGCCGGGCACTGCCAGAAAATGCACACAGCGCCGACAGGTTCCGGGCAGCACGGCGTTTGTGCCTGCTGTTGCGGGTCTTATCATTGCAGGTGAAGTTGTTCAGGACCTGACCGGCGTGGAGAATAAAGGATAACACAGGCAAAAAACCGTCATCTCAAATGCAGAGATGACGGTTTTTTTTACTCTTTGACAATATTTGCAGCCAATGCCGCGTCAAACTCCGGCCAGCACCGCTTGAGGATAGCCGGTTTGCCCTCGGCGTTGATAAAGCAATGGCGGCTGTCGCCGGTACAGCGCAGCGTGCCGGTCGCCTTGTCGTAGACATCATAGTGCAGCGTCATGCGTACGCCGTTGTACTGCGTGATAGATGCTTCGATTTGCACGGTTTCGCCGAATTTCGACATGGTTTTGTACTGGCAGGAAACCTCCAGCACCGGACCGCTGTAACCGGCCTCTTCAATGCGGTCGTAGCCGAAGCCGAGCTGCTCGAGCAGATCCACGCGCGCCTCCTCGAACCAGCGGATGTAGTTCGAGTGGTGGACGATGCCCATGCCATCGGTTTCATAGTATTGGACTTTGTGCTCACAGGGGTTCATAAAAATACCTCGTTATTGGAAGAAAGTGAGTTGCGAAGTTTTTAGATTGCAAGTTTGTTCTTTGACGTTAAAGAATATTTGGATAGATCATGAAAAGACAATTCATAGGAGCTGTTATAGAAACCACGCTCTGTATAAATTTCTGTTGTAGGTGCTCCTGTTATAAATAATCAAGATTATTGAAGGAAACGGCACAAAGATGCGAACAAAATGAGTCGTTCGCATATATAAAGATCAAGCATTCGTGACTATTGATGGGATTAAATTCGATTCGATATACACCGAAAGAAAGTCTATTTCGTTGGCAAATATGAGCAAGATGACAATCGAACTGTGCGAGATCGGCATTCTCTAATATAATTGGGGAAAATGCAGGAGTATCTCGAAGAATTTGTCGCCAATATGGGGATAAACTGATATACCCCAAAACGTCGTGCATGATGCGCTTATAGTATTTCTTTTTTAACCGCTTTTTCATATTGTATTTATTGATAGGAAAGCGCCCTCGTTGAGGGCGCTTTCTGCACAGGCTTTACTTAAAGTATTTCACGCCGTTTGCAAACAGCGGCTGATACTTTTCGCCGTAGATATTCTTGCCGACAAACGGGCTGTAACGCTCGGTGTGACCCATCTTGCCGAGCACACGGCCGTCCGGAGAGGTGATACCCTCGATCGCGCACATGGAGCCGTTCGGGTTCCACGCGATGTCCATGGACGGGTCACCGTTCAGATCGGTGTACTGGAACGCTACCTGACCGTTCTTGATCAGGTCGTCGATGACGTTCTGCGGTGCTACGAAGCGGCCCTCGCCGTGCGAGAACGCGATGGAGTGCAGGTCGCCGACATTGCAGGAGGACAGCCACGGAGACTTAACCGACGCAACGCGGGTGGTCGCGTAGCGGCTCTGGTGGCGGCCGATGAGGTTGAAGGTCAGCGTCGGATCGTCGCCGGTCATCTCGTCACGGATTTCGCCGTAGGGAACCAGGCCCAGCTTAATGAGCGCCTGGAAGCCGTTGCAGATGCCGAGCATCAGACCGTCGCGCTTGTTCAGCAGCTCGTGGATGCTATCCTTGATGCCTGCGTCGCGCAGGAAGGATGCAATGAACTTACCGGAGCCGTCCGGCTCGTCACCGCCGGAGAAGCCGCCCGGCAGGATAACCATCTGCGCCTTACGGATGGAGTTTTCGAGCTGCTCAGCGCTCTCGCGGAGGGCATCCGCGGAGAAGTTGCGGACAACGACAATCTCAGCCGCACCGCCTGCATTCTCGACCGCACGGGCGGTGTCGTACTCGCAGTTGGTGCCCGGGAATACCGGAATAACCGCCAGCGGCTTTGCGCTCTTAACCGCCGGAGCGGATACATTGCGCTCGGTAAAGGAAACCTTGGTCAGATGCTCGTCGGAAGCAGCCGCCTTAGTCGGGAACACGCTCTCGAGCTTGCCCTCGAAGGCATTCGTCAGCTCGTCGAGCGTTACGGACTCGCCGGCAACCGTGATCTTCTCATCGTCGGTGGTATAGCCGACCAGCCAGTAAGCCGGGAGTTCGGATGCGGCTTCGATCAGGATGCCGCCGAAGTTCTTGAGGTACAGCGCGTCAGCCGGGAACGAGTCGTCCATCTTAAAGCCGATCTTGTTGCCGAGCGCCATCTTGCAAACACCCTCGGCAATACCGCCGGTGGACAGCGCCCATGCGGATACCGCCTTGCCGGACGCAATCAGGTTTGCAACCTCGTTCCACATGAACTTGAGCGTGGTGTAATCCGGCGTGCCGTCCTGATTGTACGGTGCATCGAAGAAGTAAACCGGATGACCTGCCGCCTTGAACTCAGGAGAGATGAGGCGGGAAGCGTCCTGCGGCGCGATGGCGAACGAAACCAGCGTGGGCGGTACGTCCATATCGTCGAACGAGCCGGACATGGAGTCCTTGCCGCCGATGGCTGCCAGACACAGGTTCTCCTGTGCGGTGTATGCGCCCAGCAGCGCGGAGAGCGGCTTGCCGAAACGCTTCGGGTCCTTGCCGAGACGCTCGAAATACTCCTGGAAGGTGAGGTAAGCGGTCTCAAAGTCACAGCCGGCAGCAACCAGCTTGGCTACAGACTCGATTACCGCAGAAGAAGCACCGAGATACGGGTTCTGCTCGGTGAAGTAGGGGTCAAAGCCGAACGCCATGACAGAGGCGGTTTCGCACTGACCGTTCAGTGCCGGCATGGTAGCCGCCATGACCTGCGTCGGGGTCAGCTGATACTTGCCGCCGAAGGGCATGAATACCGAGCTTGCGCCGATGGAGCCGTCGAAACGCTCGACCAGACCGCGCTCGAGGCAGATGCCGAGGGTAGAGGCGTGGTTCAGCAGCTTTTCCTTCTCGGAATTGCCTGCCGGAGCACAGGAGATAGACGGAGTCGGCAGTGCGCCAACCTCTGCGTCAACGTGCTTGGAGCAGCCATTGGTGTTGAGGAAATCACGGGAAACATCCACGATCTTAACACCGTTCCAGGTCATGCACAGGCGGTTTTTGTCGGTAACGGTGGCTACGACAACAGCCTCGATATTCTCCTTGGCCGCAGCCGCAATGAACGCATCGACGTCCTTTGCGCGGACAACGACAGCCATGCGCTCCTGCGACTCGGAGATGGCCAGCTCGGTGCCGTCCAGACCGTCGTACTTCTTCGGTACGGCATTCAGGTCGATGTCAAGGCCGTCGGCCAGCTCGCCAATGGCAACCGATACACCGCCCGCGCCGAAGTCGTTGCAGCGGCGGATCATGCGGGTGACATTGCCGTCACGGAACAGACGCTGAATTTTGCGCTCCTCGGGCGGATTGCCCTTCTGGACCTCAGCACCGCAGGTCTCAAGGGACTCCTCGGTGTGCTTCTTAGAGGAGCCGGTAGCGCCGCCGCAGCCGTCGCGGCCGGTTTTGCCGCCGAGCAGGATGACGATGTCACCCGGCTCGGGTACCTCGCGGATGACGTTCTCCAGCGGAGCTGCACCGACAACAGCACCGATCTCCATGCGCTTTGCGACATAGCCCGGGTGGTAGATCTCGTGTACGAGGCCGGTCGCAAGGCCGATCTGGTTGCCGTAGGATGAGTAGCCCGCAGCAGCGGTCTGGCACAGCTTGCGCTGCGGCAGCTTATGCTCGAGGGTTTCAGAGAGCGGCACGGTCGGGTCGCCTGCGCCGGTTACGCGCATTGCCTGATAAACGTAGGAGCGGCCGGACAGCGGGTCACGGATCGCACCGCCGAGACAGGTGGCAGCGCCGCCGAACGGCTCAATCTCGGTCGGGTGGTTGTGGGTTTCGTTCTTGAACATGAGCAGCCAGTCCTCGTAGTGACCGTTCACGAGCGCCTTTACCTTAATGGAGCAGGCGTTGATCTCCTCGGACTCGTCGATGTTCTTCAGGTAGCCGCGCTTCTTGAGCACCTTAGCCGCGATCGTACCCATGTCCATCAGCGTTACCGGACGCTTCGCAGCCTTTTCCTCGCCGTAGACTTCTACGCGGGCAGCCATGTAGCGGTCAAATGCGTCCTGCACCATCTGATCTTCGAACTTTACGTCATCGATCTGGGTGAGGAAGGTGGTGTGGCGGCAGTGGTCGGACCAATAAGTATCGACCATGCGAACCTCGGTGATGGTCGGGTCGCGCTTTTCGGTGTCGCGGAAGTAGGTCTGCAGGAACTTGAGGTCGTCCAGATCCATCGCCAGACCCATATTATGCAGCAGGTCAGAGAGAGCCGTCTCGTCCATGTGAGTAAAGCCGACAACCGATGCCACGCTGGTCGGGATAGCGTATTCTACCTTGAGGGTAGCAGGCTTGTCCATCGAAGCCTCGCGGGTGTCTACGGGGTTAATCAGATAGCCGCGGATCTTGTCCATGTCCTCAGCGGTGAGTTCGCCTTCCAGAACGTAAATTTTAGCGGCTGCAACGGTCGGGCGTTCGCCGCCGGTGAGCAGCTGGATGCACTGTGCGCAGGAATCGGCGCGCTGATCGAATTGACCGGGCAGCGGCTCTACCGCAAGGATGGTGTGAGCGCCTTCCGGACGGGGAAAGTCCTCGTCGTAGCACACATCAGCCATAGGCTCGGAGAATACGATGCCCTTTGCCTTCTCGTAGGTCTCAGGTGCAAGTCCCTCTGCGTCGTAGCGGCAGAGATAGCGCACATGAGTCAGGTTTTTGATTTCCAACAGGTCGTGCAGGCTGGAGAACAGGCTGCGTGCTTCGACATCGAAGCCGTTTTTTTTCTCGGAATAACAACGATTGACGCTCATGATCGTGTTCGCTCCTTTATTGCATGATACTTCTATTCTACATTTTTCACACAGATAAATCAATCGGTGAGGGCGACAAAATATTGTTGATTTCGATGGAGAAGTTTTCTATACCGTTAGAACAAATTAGTAATCAGGCATTCGTAAGCAGTGATTGATGGGGGTGCAGCCTTCTTCGTATGGTTATATCGTATTAAAAATGGCAGCCGCAGGATGTGACAAGATGCAGCGGTGGGAAGAAGATGAAGCCGTGAGGTGATCTCCGCTCCTCACTCTTTTCTTTCAATTTCCAAAGAGGTGTGATATAATGTAAGTCAAGAGGAGGGCGACTGTACATGCCGCCCTCGTATTCAAAAAGACGGCGCCGTGCAAACCGGTTGAACACACAGGCGCGTCTGGTATCAAATTATGCCGCGGAACACTCTGCGGTTACAGGAGGAACTGTTATGGAAATCAAGCTCTCACCGTCTATTCTGTCCGCAGATTTTGCAAATCTTGCACGCGATATTAAAATTGCCACCGATGCCGGTGCGGAATACGTTCACGTTGACGTTATGGACGGTCACTTCGTGCCGAATATCACCATCGGCGCTCCGGTGGTTAAGGCGCTGCGCAAGGCGACCGACAAGGTGCTCGATGTACATCTGATGATCTCGGACCCCGATCAGTATCTGGACGACTTCATCAAGGCCGGCTCGGATATTATCACCGTACACTACGAGTCCAACGGTGATACGCTTGAGCAGCTGAAGAAAATCCGCGCAGCCGGTGTCAAGGCAGCCTGCGTTATCAAGCCGAAAACCCCCGCTGAGGTGTTGTTCCCGCTGCTGCCGTACTGCGATATGGTGCTCATCATGACCGTTGAGCCGGGCTTTGGCGGTCAGGGCTTTATCCCGGAGTGCATGGACAAAATCAAGGCTGTCCGCGCGGAAATCCAGAAGAACGGCTATAAGTGCGAGCTGGAGATCGACGGCGGCGCAAAGCTGAACAATACCGCCGACATCGTAGCCGCCGGTGCAGACGTTATCGTAGCAGGTTCTGCCGTGTTCGGCGGTGACATTGCAGCCAATGTCAAGGGCTTCCATGAGGTGTTCAGGGAAGGCGCAGCCAAGGCAGCCTGGAGCAAGTAATCATATAAGTGTGAACAACCCCCAATCGTTAGTCTGTCTGACCGTTGGGGGTTTCCTAATAGAGATGAGGGATAAAATGAACGAACTGACAAAGCGAATCGTTTCGTGTGTGCTACTGCTGATGATCGGACTCGGGTGCTTTTTCGGCATTTCGGGATGGCAGTCTTCACCGGAGACGCACCGGACGAGCATTGAATATTTAAACGAAAAGCAGGCGACTGTGATGAAGCTGACTGCGGCTTCCACGGCAGCATCTGCAGCTGTTTCGGCTCTGCCGGGAGACACGGGCAGCGCTATCGCAGAAAAGCTGGCTGATCTCACGTCGGACTTTCTGATCGTACTGTGCGCCATTATGCTGGAGAAATACCTGCTCACCATTACCGGATACGCGGTTTTTCGGTTTATTTTACCGGCAGCGTGCGTGCTGCTCATCGTCCGTCAGTTCCGCAGCAGTGAGATTCTGGCGAAACTCGCATTCAAGCTGGCGCTGTTCGGCATGGCGGTTTGGCTTGCCGTTCCGGGCGGCATCACAGTATCGCGCATGATCGAGGCCACCTATGAAACCTCGCTGTCGCAGACCATTGAGGACGCGCAAAGTGCAGCGGATGCTATCGATACCAGTGCGGGTTCAGACTCGGATTCGGACAGCGAAAAGAACGGTTTCTGGTCGGGTATCACGTCCTCGGTGCAGAATGCGGTCTCCGGCGTGACGGAAAAGTTCGAAAAACTGCTCAGCAATGTCATGGAGGCACTCGCTGTGCTGATCGTTACCTCGTGTGTGCTGCCGGTGCTCGTACTGCTGTTCCTGCTGTGGATTGTGAAAATGCTCACCGGGATTGACTTCAATCTGCCGAAGCGGAAATCAACGGAGTAATTAAGAGTGGAGAGTGAAGATAACGTAGCGATTTACCCTTCTTCACATGATTCTATCTTATTATTAAAGGTATACCATAGGGTACGTTGGCTTGGCACATCGCCTGCAACTCATCTGCATAGACCTAATCGCAGGGGAGACCATTGGTCTCCCGAGCAGCATAAACTCAAACACTTCCTAAAGGGAGTGACAAACGTGGGTTTCAAATCTTGTCAGACCTGCAAGGTCAATCCGGCTCAAACCGGCAGCTGTAAGACCCTGTCGAAATAATAAAACCGCCTGCAAAGGCGGTTTTATTATGTATTTTCCATGGTAAATTAATGTTGCGGGTGTTATTTTACGCTGCGTTTCATCTGGTATATGCATACGCCTGCATTTACAACAGCCGCCAACAGGAACAGTACGACTGCGCAGAACCGAATAGCGAACGATGTATCCAGAAGGGCGCTGAAATCCTGTGCATATACGCGGACATTGTACTCGAAAATCTGCCCGAGCAACGCCAGTGAGCACAAACCCATACTGACCGCTGCAAACGGTAGTGCATTTTTCTGTTTGGCCAGTGCAATGAGCGGCAGTACAAGTGAAAGTATACCGCAGGTCAGGCTCCCCACAGAGCACATCACCGAGATTGAAATTGTAGTGGACATTTTTTGTCTCCTCCTTCCTTTGCGAACAATATAACATATTATGGGTGGAATGGAAAGGACAATATTACGCAGCCAATAAACCCTCACGTTAATTCCTAACGCTTAATTGCTAATTCAGCATTGACAGAACCGCCCACAGAGGATATACTGTATATAGAAATTAACACACTATTAAAAAGTGTTTTGAAAAGAGGCGCACCATGGCAGACACAGGAAAACTCAAGCGGGAGAACACGGCTCTGCTTCGGCAGGCGATGCAGCACGGCTCTGCCGGCAAGAACGATCTTGCGCGGCTGACACATCTCAGCTTTCCGACCGTCAGCCGCATTGTGGATGAGATGGTTGAGCGCGGAGAAGCGCAAGAAATCGGCACGGCAGCCTCCACCGGCGGACGCTGCGCCATGCAGTACCGGCTGAACCCGCAGTACCGGCTGTTCCTGTGTCTGCGACTGGAGCAGGACACGCTGCACTGGTTTGTGTGTGACCTCGACGGCACATCACTCGAACAGGAACAGCAGACCTGCTCCGGCGATGTGCGCGAATTTCTCGACACGCTTCTGATGCGTGTTAGGGCGCGTTACCCGCGGCTTGCAGCGGTGATGCTCGGCTTTGCCGGAACAATGCATAACGGCATTGTCACCGAGAGCTTTGGCTACCCTGAGCTGCGGGGCGTAAGCCTTAGTGCGTATCTTCACGATAAAACCGGTCTGCCGTGCATGGCGGCCCGTGATATGCAGGTCGTGGCTGCAGGCTACGCGGCGCAGTACACGCCCGCACCGAAAGCCGCTGTGTGCATTTACATCGGCAAGCTGGGTGCAGGCGCAGGTATCGTGCTGAACGGAAAGGTCTGGGGCGGTGCCGCAGGCTTTGCCGGCGAACTGCATTATCTTCCAATCGAACACAATCTCGAATACGCGCAGAATCACTTTGCAGGCGCGGATATAAGCGACTATTTCATCAAGGTCATCTGCGGCTGTGCGGCGCTCATCAATCCGGACAGGGTGGTGCTGTATGCCGATTCCCGTCTGACCGATAAGGCATCGCGGATACGCGAAAGCTGTGCGCAAGCGCTGCCGGAGCAGGCTATGCCGACCATAGAGCTGTCTCAGTCCTTCGAGCAGGACTATACCCGAGGGTTATTTACCTTGGCGAAAAAGATGGAGGAAACCACATGAAATACTTTGTTTTTGACATTGACGGCACGCTGATCGACTCCTCAAAGGTAGATCAGTGGGCCATGCGCACTGCACTTGCCGAGTTCGGCTATGAGTTCACCTACGAGCAGCTGATCTTCTCCTTCGGTATGCCGGGCAGACGCGCATTGGCGAAATTAGGCATTCCGGCCGAGCGGGTTGAGCCAATCATGGCTCGCTGGGAAGCGCTGGCGTATGACCGTCTGGACGAAATCCCGATGTACGACGGCATTCCCGAAACGATAGAGGAACTCAGAAAATCCGGCTGTTCGTGTGGCATTGTCACCTCGCGGACACGTTTGCAGCTCAAGCAGGGGATTGAACCCATTGGCTTCACGCCGTGGTTTGATGAGATCATCTGTGCGGATGATGTCGAGCATCCCAAGCCTGCGCCGGACGCTCTGCTCGAGTGTCTGCGTCGGTTCGGCTGTAAACCCGAGGACGCTGTCTATATCGGCGACAGCGAGTATGATATGCAGTGCGCGAAAAGTGCAGGCGTCAAGAGCGTCCTCGCCCTGTGGGGGTGCTCCGAGGCGGAGAAGTTAATGTCGGATATGAGGTTTGAGCATCCGGCAGAGATTCTGTCGCTCAGATAAATATAATTGTATATGCTTAGGGGCGGACCAATGTGTCCGCCCTCTCTTTCTGGTCTGTTCCTTGTTATGGGTATAGGCAAAAGGAAACCCTCCCTCATTACGAGAGAGGGTTTCCTTTTGCACAGATTTACTCGGATTTATGCAGCAGATCCATAAATTCTTCGCCGGTGATGGTTTCCTTTTCCAGAAGGAAGTGCGCCAGACGGTGCAGGGCATCCATATTATTCTGCAGGATGCCGATGGCCTTCTCATGCGCGGTCTTGACGGTGGCAATCACTTCCTCATCAATCTTCGCAGCGGTCTCCGCCGAGCAAGCGAGCGCGGTATCGCCCGACAAATACTGATTCGTCACGGTCTCGAGCGCAACCATATCGAACTTGCGGCTCATGCCGTAGCGCGTGATCATCGAGCGCGTCAGCTTGGTGGCCTGCTCGATGTCGTTGGATGCACCGGTGGTAATCGAGCCGAAAATCAGCTCCTCGGCTGCACGGCCGCCGGTGAGCGTTGCCACCTTGTTCAGCAGTTCATCCTTGCTCATCAGATTGTGCTCGCCCTCATCCACCTGCATGGTGTAGCCGAGTGCACCCGAGGTGCGCGGTACAATGGTAATCTTGGTGACAGGCGCGGAGTCGGTCTGCTTGGCAGCCACCAGTGCGTGACCGATCTCGTGGTACGCAACAATCTCCTTCTCCTTGGCGCTGAGTACGGCGTTCTTGCGCTGCGCACCGGCAATGACGGTCTCGACGCTCTCATCCAGATCGGCCTGAATGACGCTGTTTCGTCCCAGACGAACGGCACGCAGAGCCGCCTCGTTGATAATGTTGGCAAGGTCAGCACCGGAAGCGCCGGAGGTTGCGCGGGCAATCGAGTTAAAGTCGATATTGCCGGACATGTGAACATCCTTAGCGTGCACCTTCAAAATTGCGATACGACCCTGCAGATCGGGCAGCTGCACCGGAATGCGGCGGTCAAAACGGCCCGGACGCAGCAGAGCCGGGTCAAGCGACTCCGGACGGTTGGTCGCCGCCAGAATAACGACGCCTTTGGTGCCGTCAAAGCCGTCCATCTCGGTCAGCAGCTGGTTGAGCGTCTGCTCGCGTTCATCGTTTCCGCCCATGCCTGCGCCGTCGCGCTTTTTACCGATGGTATCGATCTCGTCGATGAACACGATGCACGGTGCTTTTTCGCTGGCCTGCTTGAACAGATCGCGCACCTTGGCCGCGCCCATACCGACGAACATTTCGACGAACTCCGAGCCGGAAATCGAGAAGAACGGCACATGTGCCTCACCGGCAACGGCCTTCGCCAGCAAGGTCTTGCCGGTGCCCGGAGGGCCGACCAGCAGTGCGCCCTTCGGCAGCTTTGCACCGATGGAAGCGTACTTGTTCGGGTTGTGCAGGAAGTCCACGATCTCAGTGAGGGCCTCCTTGGCTTCATCCTGACCGGCGACATCAGCAAAGGTCTTGCCGGTCTCGGTCTCGGCGTAAATCTTGGCGTTGGATTTGCCGAAGCTCATCATGTTGCCGCCCATGTTCTTCATCATCTTTTTCTGCAGCCACTGACCGACCGCGATAATGAGCACAATTGGCACAACGTAGCTGATGAGCATGCTCAGCAGGGGAGAGGTCTGGGTCGGAATCTCGGCAGCAAACTTGACATTGGCCTTCAGCAAGCGGCCGACCAGCTCGTCATCCGGGAAAATGCCGGTCTTGTAGAGTGCGTCCTTGCCCTTGTCATTGGTGGCCTCAAAGGTAATTTCCTGATCCTGCTTGTCGTAGGCGATGGTCTGCACCTTGCCGTCGTCCACCATGGCGATGAACTCGTCGTAGCCGACTTCGGTCACCTGTCGCTGCAGCAAGCTCGGAAACAGCAGCCAGTTGAGCATCATAAGCACGAGCAGCATGACAGCATAATAGAAGATCAGCGGTTTTTTGGGATTTTTCGCCCCTTTAGGGTTGTTATTCATGTGAGTTTCGTCCTTTCGAGTAAATCGTTGAGGTTTCGCTGCATTTTCTGCATCACACTGCACAGGGTCTGCATTTCCTGCTCGGAGATGCCCTGCTGCAGTGTCAGCGCAAAGGTTTCGCAGCGGTGATGGAGCGCTTTGGCGGCAGCGTGTCCTTCATCAGACAGGTGCAGGTGCACCAGACGGCGGTCGTTCTCGTCGCGCACGCAGTAGAGCAGACCGCGCCTCTGCAGTCCGTCTACGCTGCGCGTCACCAGCGGCTTGGAAACGTTCCACGCCTGTGCAATGACAGTTGCGGTGTCCTGCTCGGGCGCGTTGCGGTACAGAAACAGCAGCACGAACATCTCATTTGGCGTAAAGCCGCAGTTTTCGGTCAGCTCGCGGAAGCAGCTGCGGTATAGCTGACCCGCGTGGAACGCATCGGCGGCAAAATCATGGGGAGAGCCGGACATGCGGTGTCCTCCTTTCGGCAAACGGTTTACTTGTAAACTATAATAGACCGAAAGCGGGCGAACGTCAATCGCTCAAATGTGAACATTCTGAAAATTCAGACATTCGCAATTCTCCATCCGAAACCAAAAAAGACGCCGAGAACCCTCTCAGCGTCTTTCTGCAGTTTACTTCATGGTACCGCGGGTGCCCCAGTTGGAGAACTCGGTGTACGTCAGGTAAATGCTGTCATCGTGCAGACCGGTGTGCAGCTCGACAGCATCAAACAGTGCCTCGGTCAGCGCCTTCTTGTTCTCAAACTCGGTCGAACCGTAGCAGCGAACATCAACGTACGCCAGCTTGCGCTTCTCACCTGCAAAGTACATGGTGTGGTTGTCGGAGATGTCAACCATCAGAGCAGCCTCGGTCTTGCCCGGAATCAGGGAAATCTTCTGGCCGATGGTCTTCTTCAGCTCGTCCTTCTGCTCGTCGGACAGGGCCTTGGAAGTGGTAACAGCAATATACGGCATGGGTATATCCTTCTTTCTTTTGGATTGGGCAATACAGCACTGCCCGTGATTTATTTTATTGTAGCACATCGGTCGCTGTTTGCAATATCGTAATCCTGCATAATTTGCAGTCGGGGAAGGTATTTAAAAATCAGCAGTTTTTGACAGTGTATTTTTAAATGAACTGTGAACTTTATCAAAAACAGGTGCACAATAAGTGTATTTGTGGTATAGTATTAACAGTGAAGAAGTACAGTCCATGATCGGGTGTTGCATATGAATATCAAGTGTACGCAAAATATTTACAAAAGTGCCAATGGTGTTTCCAATGTCACCTATTATATTCTTGCTCCTGAGGGAGTAGAGGTGCGCGGTATCGTACAGCTGTCTCACGGCATGTGCGAGTATTTTTCGCGCTATACCGCATTTGCGAAGTATCTCTGCGGACTGGGCTTTATTGTCTGCGGAAACGATCATATCGGACACGGAGCATCGGTCTCACGCACGGCGGATCTCGGATTTTTTGCCGCTCGTGACGGCTGGAAGTATCTTGTTGAGGATGTCAAGCACCTGACCGACCTGATGCAGCGCCGCTATCCCGACCTGCCGTATTTCCTGCTCGGGCACTCGATGGGTTCGCTGATCGCGCGGCTGTACCTGCTCGATTACGGAGAGAAGCTGTCCGGCTGCATCCTCATCGGCACGGTCGGTCCGATCGCTGCCTCCGGCAGCATCGTACATCTTGCGGATTCGGTAGCGCGCTCGCGCGGCATCACCTATCGCAGCGGATTGCTGTCCAATCTGGTGTTCAAGGGCTTCAACAGGAAAATCAAGCAGCCGAAAACCGTGTTTGACTGGCTCAGCCGCGATGAGGCGGTCGTGTCGCTCTATCAGTCGGATGAAAAGTGCAATTTCGTGTTTACCGCGACCGGATTCCGCGACCTGTTTACGCTCATCACCAAGGCGAACAATCCGGTGACCTTCCGAAAAACACCGAAGGACCTGCCGCTGCTGTTCATCTCGGGTGATAAGGACCCGGTCGGGCGGTACGGTGAGGGTGTGCGCCGTACGGTCAATCTGTATCGCGGCAGCGGCGTGAAAAATATCGAGGTCATCTTTTATAAGGATGCGCGCCACGAGGTGCTCAACGAGCTTGACAGACTTGAAACCTTCGGAGATATTTCCCGTTGGCTGGAGACACACCTTGCCGCAAGAGCTGCAAGGCAGGCTGTCGAGCAGGAGCCGGAAACAGCAGCGGAATAAAAATAAAACCTCTCTCAAAACGCTTGAGAGAGGTTTTTGTGCTTTTTAGGCGCGGGAAACTGCCTTGCTATGCTGTCTGCCCTTGAAATACCGTGCATTGAGCACTGCCGAGACAACGAGCAGCACGCCTGCGATCAGCAGGGTAGCAAAACCCCAGCGGATACCCGCGCGGTTGGCAGCGATGCCGATCGCAGCCGGAGCCATAGCTGCGCCGAAGCCGTTAAGTGTAACATAAATGCCCATGGATGCCGGATAGCGCGAGAACAAATCTCCGGCATTGGCCACCGTTGTGCCGTACATGCCGGACATGCACAGACCCAGACCGATCGTCGCAACGGCGAGAATCGGCAGCGTGGTTCCGGTGACAAGCAGCACGAGGAACGCCGCCACGCCGAAGCACATGACCGTGATCATCTGCCACGGACGGAACTTCGCAGCGATCACGCTGCACGAGAAGCGGCCGATCAACAGCGAAACCCACAGCAGGGAAGTGATGATCTGTGCAGCGTCTGCGGCGAGCACGCCGGAATCAATGTAAAAGCTGGTCAGCCAGCCCATCATGGAAGCCTCTACAGCCTCGTAGAAAAAGCAGAGCGCTGTGCACAGCCAGAACAGCTTTTCGTGGAAAAAGCCGTAATCGGTTGCGGATTTCTGCTCGGTTTTCGTGGATTTATCGTCATCCATCTTCATAAACAGACCGAAGATAAACGAAGCCGTCAGCAGCACAATGGAAATCTCGAGCGCGAGACGCCAGCCGTTGTCACCGCCCAGCTTATGGCAGGCGAGTACGGCCAGCGGCGCCACACACGCACCAAATGCATACGCCGCGTGCATCATGTTGAGCGGGGTCGCGCTGCCGTTCGCGTATTCGCTCATTACGCGGTTGTTGTAATCCGTGATAGCGCCCTTGGAAATGCCGGTCAGGAACATGGCCGCCAGCAGCCAGACCGGCGAGCCGTTGGTCAGCAGCATGACAAAGCCGACCGCGAATACATAATACAGGATGAGGTACGCGCGTTTGAGTCCCCATTTGATGGCAGCCAGACCGGACAGCAGGCCGATGCCGAGATAGCCGATCGACTGCGCGGACAGCAGCGTACCGCCGATCTGGTAATCCAGCGCGTAGGCCGCGCGTAAATCCGGCAGCACGGAGCCGAGCATGATGGAGCTCAGTCCCTGTGCGAAATAAACAAGAAACAGTTCCGCGACAACATAGCGTTTGCTGCGGCTCAGGGAAGATAAAAATGCTTTCATTGATGTGTCCCTTCAATTTGTGTGGAATATGCGGTTTTCTTTTTTTTGACCGCGATTACGATTATTAGTATAATCTCCTGCGGTGCGATGTGCTACTAAATTCTTGCGATTTACATCTGCGAAAAGATAGCGTGTTTCTGCGAAAAAACTGCTGAAACAGGCTATAGTAGTAAAATTCTGTGCAGGGGTGCTGCACAGCTTTTATACAATCTTGCGATGATGGCGCAAAGAAACAGCGAACCGTTGCGGTTCGCTGTCTGCAAATTTGCTTGTTAGATGCGGCAGGCTTCAAGAAGCTCGTTCTTGCAGCTCCACAGCTTTTTGGAGAGATCCACGAAGTAGGTCTGCGGATTCTCGAAACGCTTGATCTGATCCCACAGAGTATCAACCTCACGGATGCAGTACTTGCGGATGTCCTCAACATCCGGGCTGTTGTAAACGCATTTGCCGTGCTTGAACAGCTGTACGCGCAGCGGACGAACCGTATAATCGGTAACAATACGCTGCTTCCAGGTGTAGACAGGATGGAACAGCACATACGGCAGGGAAGCATCGATCTGCTCGTCGTGTACGGTGAGCACATCGCCAAGTGCCTTGCCGGTCTTGTTGTCGAACAGGCGGTACACCTGCTTGAAGTGCGGCGTGGTGATCTTCTCGACGTTCTCGGAAACCTTGATCTTCGGGATGATCTCGCCGTTTTCGTCCTCAACGGCAGCCAGCTTGTATACGCCGCCGAATACCGGCTCGGACTTGGAGGTGATGAGCCGCTCACCGATGCCGAATGAGTCTACGCGGGCACCCTGCACGAGCAGGTCGCGTACCAGATACTCATCGAGCGAATTGGACGCCATGATCTGCATGTCCTCAAAGCCGGCGGCATCGAGCATTTTGCGGGCCTCGATAGAAAGGTAAGCGATATCGCCGGAATCCAGACGGATGCCGCGTGCGCGGATGCCCTTCTCCGCTTCCAGTTCTTTGGCAACGCGGATTGCGTTTGGCACACCGGACTTGAGTACATTATAAGTGTCAACCAGGAATACGCAGTTATCCGGATAAATATCCGCATAAGCCTTGAAGGCTTCGTACTCGCTGTCAAACATCTGCACCCAGGAGTGTGCCATCGTGCCGCCGGCCGGAATCTTGTAGTCACGGTCGGACAGAACGCAGGCCGTGCCCTGACAGCCGCCGATGTAGGCAGCGCGGGCACCGAGGATAGCGCCGTCGTAGCCCTGTGCACGGCGGGAGCCGAACTCGAGCACAGTACGGCCCTCTGCCGCACGCGTGATGCGGTTTGCCTTGGTAGCGATCAGGGTCTGGTGGTTGATGGTCAGCAGGATCATGGTTTCGACAAACTGTGCCTGGATCATCGGACCGGCCACCGTTACGAGAGGCTCGCCAGGAAATACCGGCGTACCCTCGGGTACGGCCCATACGTCGCATTCAAACTCAAAATCGCGCAGATAATTGAGGAAGGACTCCGAGAAGCACTTGCGGCTGCGAAGATATGCAATATCCTCTTCGGAAAAATGCAGGTTATTGAAGTATTCAATCAGCTGTTCCACGCCTGCCATGATGGCATATCCGCCGCCGTCCGGTACACGGCGGAAGAACATATCGAAGTATGCGCGGCGGTTGCCGATACCCTTTTCAAAGTATCCGTTCGCCATCGTAAACTCGTAAAAGTCAGTGAGCATGGTTAAATTTCTTTCGGTCATTGCGAAAAACGCCCCTTTGCGCACCATTTTTTGTGCGCTTTTATTCATTCCGTGCAATCTGTCTTGACACAGTGCATTTATAATATAATAGTACGTTTTTACAGAAAGTGCAAGCATTATTTATCAAATTCAAATTCATAGCATGCATAAATATACAATAGAGAAAATAATTATAAATTTTACTTGCCAAATGAGTATGGCGGTAGTATAATAAAACCATCGAAAAAAACGCAGAATGCGAGGTCGAAAAACATGGAAAAGAAATATAATAAAGTTGTTCTGGCATATTCCGGCGGTCTGGATACTTCGGTACTCATTCCGTGGCTGAAGGAGCATTATGGCTGTGAGGTTATCGCGGTTTCTGGCAACGTCGGTCAGGGCACCGAGCTGGACGGTCTGGAGGAGAAGGCGCTCAAGACCGGCGCGTCCAAGCTGTACATCGAGGACCTGACCAAGGACTTCGTTGATGACTACATCATCCCGACCATGAAGGCGGGCGCAACCTACGAGCAGTACCTGTTGGGTACCTCGTTCGCTCGTCCGATCATCGCAAAGCGTATTGTTGATATCGCGCTGAAGGAAGGCGCTGACGCAATCTGCCACGGCTGCACCGGCAAGGGCAACGATCAGGTTCGTTTCGAGCTGGCTATTCACGCATTTGCACCGCAGATGGATATTATCGCTCCGTGGCGTTTCTGGGAGCTGAACAGCCGTGAGAAGGAGATCGAGTATGCGGAAGCACACAACATTCCGCTGAAGATCAACAAGGAGACCAACTACTCCAAGGATAAGAACCTGTGGCACCTCAGCCATGAGGGTCTGGACCTCGAGCTGCCGTCCAACGAAGCACCGATCAACAAGCCGGGTTTCCTCGAGCTGGGTGTTTCTCCGGAAATGGCTCCGGACAAGCCGACCTATGTTACCATCCACTTCGAAAAGGGCGTTCCGACCGCAGTTGACGGCGAGAAGCTCGAGTCCGTTGCCCTGATCGAGAAGCTGAACAAGCTGGGCGGCGAGAACGGCATCGGTATCCTCGATATCGTTGAGAACCGTCTGGTCGGCATGAAGAGCCGCGGTGTTTATGAGACTCCGGGCGGTGCGATCCTGTATGCAGCACATGCAAAGTTGGAGGAGATCACCCTCGACAAGGAAACCTCGCACTACAAGAATCAGGTTGCTCTCAAGTTCGGCGAGCTGGTTTACAACGGCCAGTGGTACACGCCGCTTCGCAAGGCGCTCTCCGCATTCGTCGATTCCACGCAGGAGACCGTTACCGGCGATGTTAAGCTGAAGCTGTACAAGGGCAACATCATCCCGGCTTCCGTAACCTCTCCGTACAGCCTGTACTCCGAGGATATGGCAACCTTCAACGAGGATGATTGCTACGATCAGGCAGATTCCGCAGGCTTCATCAACCTGTTCGGTCTGCCGCTCAAGGTTCGTGCCCTGAACGATCAGATCCTGTACAAGAAGACCGGTGAGCATTTCCCGTCTGTTGAAAAGTAAGTAAAAGAAATCATAGGGCGGCACGCCCGTCGTGTGCCGCCCTATGAGTGTTTTGTGAGGTAACATAGATATGGCAAAATTATGGGCAGGACGTTTCCAGAAGGAAACTGATCTGGTGGTAAACGACTTTAACTCTTCCATCCTGTTTGACTGCCGCTTATATAAGGAAGATATCACCGGCTCTATCGCTCACGCTACCATGCTGGGCAAGCAGGGCATCATCGAGGAGCATGAGGCCGAAAAGATCGTCGAAGGTCTGAAGGGCATCCTCAAGGATATCGAGGACGGCAAGGTTGAGTTCTCACTCGATTACGAGGACATCCACATGAACGTCGAGCAGCTGCTGACCGAGCGCATCGGTGATACCGGCAAGCGTCTGCACACCGGCCGTTCGAGAAACGATCAGGTTGCACTCGATATGCGTCTGTACGTCAAGAAGGAGATCAAGGAGATCATCAAGCTGATCCTTGGCTTTATGAAGGCGCTGACTGTAAAGAGCCGTGAGAATCTCGATGCGGTTATGCCGGGCTACACCCATCTGCAGCGCGCACAGCCGACGACCTTTGCACATTATATGATGGCGTATGCCAACATGCTTAAGCGCGACGTATCCCGCCTGCAGGACTGCTACGAGCGCATGGACGAAATGCCGCTCGGCTCGGGCGCACTGGCTTCGACCACTTATCCCATCGACCGTGACTTCGTTCGTCAGCAGCTTGGCTTTGCCCGCCTGACCGATAACTCGCTTGACGGCGTATCCGACCGTGACTACTGCGTGGAGCTGCTTTCCGCGCTGTCCATCCTGATGATGCACCTGTCCCGTCTGTCCGAGGAAATTATTTCGTGGTGCTCGTGGGAGTTTAAGTTCGTTGAGCTGGACGACGCATACTCCACCGGCTCGTCCATCATGCCGCAGAAGAAGAACCCGGACGTCTGCGAGCTGATCCGCGGCAAGACCGGCCGTGTTTATGGTGCGCTGACTACCATGCTGACCGTGCTCAAGGGTCTGCCGCTGGCGTATAACAAGGATATGCAGGAGGACAAGGAGGCTGTATTCGGCGCTATCGACACCGTAAAGCAGTGCCTTGAGGTATTCACGCCGATGTTCTCCACCATGACGCTCCGCCGCGACAACATGCGCAAGGCAGCTTCCCGCGGCTTCATCAACGCGACCGACTGCGCCGATTACCTGACCAAGAAGGGCGTTCCGTTCCGCGATGCGTACAAGACGGTCGGCCGTCTGGTCAACCAGTGCATCAAGGCCGATGAGACCCTTGAGACCATGACCATGCGTGACTTTGCAGCGATTTCCAACAAGTTCGGCGACGACGTATACGACGCACTCGACCTGCGCACCTGTGTTGCCGAGCGTAAGGTCATCGGCGGTCCGGCTCCGCAGGAGGTAACCCGCCAGATCGACAAGATCGACAAGTTCATCGCGGAGGTTGAGGACGATGAAGCCTAAAATTTACATCGACGGCAAGGAAGGCACGACCGGTCTGCAGATTTATGAGCGTCTCGGCGGCCGCGACGATATCGAGCTGCTGCTCATCGACGAGGACAAGCGCAAGGACATCGAGGAGCGCCGCAAGTTCCTCAATGCAGCCGACATTGCGTTTCTGTGCCTGCCGGATGCGGCGGCACGCGAGGCCGTTTCGCTCATCGAGAACGACACGACCCGCGTTATTGACGCATCGACCGCGCACCGCACCGACCCGGATTGGGACTACGGCTTTGCCGAGCTTTCCAAGGCGCACCGCGAAGCCATCAAGAACTCTAAGCGTGTGGCTAATCCGGGCTGCCACGCGAGCGGATTTATTTCCTCGGTTTACCCGCTGGTAGCAAACGGCATCATTGCCGAGGACACCGCGCTTACCTGTGCTTCACTGACCGGTTACTCCGGCGGCGGCAAGAAGATGATCGCGGAGTATCAGGACGAGAACCGCGATCCGCGGCACGATTCTGAGCGCATTTACGGCCTGAACCTGCATCATAAGCACCTGCCGGAGATGGGCTACATCTGCGGTCTGACGCAGGCGCCGGTGTTCGTTCCGATTGTCGGCGACTTCTACAAGGGCATGGCGACCACCGTCATGCTGCCCGGCGTGGATGCACACCGCGTTCACGAAACGCTCATGAAGCACTACGAGGGCCAGCAGCTCGTCACCGTGGCGCCGTTCGGCGGGGAAGAGCCGATGATCTACGCCAACACGCTGGCCGGTCACGACAGCTTAAAGCTCATTGTCTGCGGCCACGAGGAGCAGACGATCGTCACCGCGCTGTTTGACAATCTCGGCAAGGGCGCTTCGGGCGCTGCCGTGCAGAATATGAATATCATGCTCGGTCTGGATGAAACGACCGGCTTAAACCTCTGATTTCAGCAGGAGGAAACAGTTATGAAGATTATCGAAGGCGGCGTTTGTGCCGCAAAGGGCTTCAAGGCGGGCAGCGTGCGCTGCGGCGTCAAGGAAAGCCGAACCAATGATGATACCGCGATCATTTTCAGCGAATGCGAATGCACCGCGGCTGCCACTTACACGATGAATCGCGTTAAGGCGGCTCCGCTGTACGTTACCATGGAGCACCTCGAGGACGGCGTAGCACGCGCGATCGTTACCAATGCGGGCAACGCGAACGCCTGTGCACCGGACGGTATGGAGAACGCTCGCCGTATGGCGCAGGCAGCGGCCAAGCTGCTCGGCGTAGCCGAAACCGATGTTGCCGTTGCATCCACCGGTGTGATCGGTCAGCGCCTGAACATCGAGTGCATCGAGGAGCACTTGCCGGAACTGGTTCTGGAGGACAACGCCTCCGAGAAGGCAAATCGTGCCATCATGACCACCGACACCAAGCCCAAGACGGCGGCTGTTGAGTTCACCATCGGCGGCAAGACCTGCCGCATCGGCGGCATCTGCAAGGGCAGCGGCATGATTCATCCGAACATGGGCACCATGCTGTCCTTCATCACAACCGACTGCGCTATCACGCACGAAATGCTGACCGACGCCCTGCAGGAGAACGTCAAGAAGACCTACAACCGCGTAACGGTTGACGGCGACACCTCCACCAACGATATGTGCATCGTGCTCGCAAACGGCATGGCCGGCAACACGCTCATCGAGTGGCAGGACGAGGAATATCAGGCGTTCTGCAAGGCGCTGAACGAGGTGAACACCCGTCTGGCACGCCAGATTGCTGCAGACGGCGAAGGTGCAACCAAGCTGGTTACCTGCACCGTTAAGAACTCCCGCTCCGAGGAGGCAGCTGAGCGACTGGCCAAGGCCGTTGTCGGCTCCAACCTCGTCAAGGCGGCTATGTTCGGTGCAGATGCAAACTGGGGACGTGTACTGTGTGCAATGGGCTACTCCAAGGCACCGTTCCGTCCGGAGTACGTTTCTGTGGCGTTCGAGTCCGCAGCAGGCAGCGTAGCAGTCTGCGACAAGGGTGCGGCTCTGGATTTTGATGAAGAACTGGCGAAGAAGGTGCTCTCCGAGAGCGAGGTTACCATTGCAGTTGACGTAAATGAGGGCGAGGACAGCGCTACTGCATGGGGCTGCGATCTTACTTACGATTACGTTAAGATCAACGGAGATTACAGAACCTAAGCGGCGATAGATCGCGTGATCCTTCGTCACCCGTACCCTTGCGTACCGATGTACGCGGCGGGCGCGGCTTCCTCGGCTGACACGATTTCTCTTGCTTAGGAAGATTGTGAAAATGATAAGAAATTCCCTTTGAAAAGGAACGAATTAGTATGGATACTCAACTTGATGCGGAGCTGCGCGCCAATATTCTGGTCGAAGCACTTCCGTATATTCAGGAATATTACGGTCAGACCGTTGTTGTAAAATACGGCGGCAACGCAATGATCAATGAGGAGCTGAAGGACGCGGTCATCCACGATCTGGTACTGCTCAATCTGGTCGGCGTCAAGGTCGTTATCGTACACGGCGGCGGCCCGGAGATCAATGAAATGCTGGGAAAGATCGGCAAGGAGAGCAAGTTTGTCAACGGCCTGCGCTATACCGATCGTGAAACCATGGATATCGTCCAGATGGTGCTGTGCGGCAAGGTCAACAAGGACCTTGTAACCCTGATCGAGAAGGCAGGCGGCCGCGGCATCGGTCTCGGCGGCATGGACGGCGGCCTGTTTCAGGCGAAGCGCCTGACCGACCGCTCGGGTACGGATTACGGCTACGTCGGCGACATTATGGACGTAGACCCGTCTCCGGTTATCGATGTGCTGCAGCAGGGCTATATTCCGGTCGTTTCGACCGTTGCACAGGGCATCGACGATGAAACCAACTACAACATCAACGCTGATACAGCAGCCAGCAAGCTGGCAGTTGCACTCGGTGCAAAAAAGCTGATTCTGCTGACCGACGTACGCGGTCTGATGCAGGACATTAACGATCCGGACAGTGTCATTCACCGTCTCAAGGTGTCCGAGGTGCCGAAGCTGGCGCGTGACGGCATCATCAAGGGCGGCATGATCCCCAAGGTAGATTGCTGTGTTGAGGCAGTCCGCAAGGGCGTTGAGCGTGCCACCATTCTGGACGGCCGTGTCAAGCATTCGATTCTGATCGAGCTGCTTTCCAAGGTCGGCGCAGGCACTATGTTTCAGTAATTGAGAATTGAAAATGGAGAATGGAGAATGATTCGCTCTGTATCTCCGATAAAAGGTGATACCCTATGACTTACAATGAATTAAAAAGCGAAGAAAATAAATATGTAATGAACACCTATGGTCGGTTTCCGATTGCGCTGGACCACGGCGAGGGTGCGACCCTGTGGGACGTTGAGGGCAAGAAGTACATCGATCTTGCTTCCGGCATCGGTGTAAACTGCCTTGGTTATGCCAATCCGGCAATCATTGACGCGATCGATAAGCAGGCGCACAAGCTGATGCATGTTTCCAACCTGTTCACCACCGAGCCGATGGTTCAGGTTGCCAAGAAGCTGGTAGAAAAGACGCATCTGGGCGGCAAGGTATTCTTTGCCAACTCGGGCGCCGAGGCAAACGAGGGTGCCATCAAACTGGCGCGCAAGTACTCGTTCGACAAGTACGGCGAGGGCCGCTTCAAGGTGCTGACGCTCATCAATTCCTTCCACGGACGTACCGTAACCACGCTGAAGGCCACCGGTCAGGAGCGTTTCCACAACTATTTCTTCCCGTTTACCGAGGGCTTTGATTACGCGGTTGCCAACGACATCAAATCGGTACGCGCAAAGGCGGACGATATGACCTGCGCCATCATGATGGAGCTGATCCAGGGTGAGGGCGGTGTTCTGCCGCTTGACCGCGAGTTCGTCAAGGAGGTAGAGAAGCTCTGCCGCGAGAAGGATATGCTGCTCATCATCGACGAGGTGCAGACTGGTATCGGCCGTACCGGCAGCCTGTTTGCCTTCCAGCAGTACGACATCAAGCCGGACGTTGTCACCATGGCGAAGGGCCTTGGCGGCGGCATGCCGATCGGCGCTGTCATGGCGGCGGATACCTGCTGCAACGTGCTCACGCCGGGCACACACGCGACCACCTTCGGCGGTACGCCGATTGTCTGCTGCGCAGCAAACGTCGTGCTTGATACCGTCGGTGACGGCCAGTTCCTGATGAAAGTACGCGAAAAGGGCGAGTACCTTCGCAACGGCATCCTGTCCCTTGGCTCGCCGAATATCAAGGGCGTGCGCGGCATGGGTCTCATGCTCGGCATCATCGTTGAGGAAGGAAAGCACTCCGTGTTTGCCAATAAGCTGATCGAAAACGGCGTTCTGGCGATCACCGCCGGCAAAAATGCCGTTCGTCTGCTCCCGCCGCTCACCATTTCGAAGGAAGAAATGGATGAAGCACTCGCTATCATGGCAAAGGTATTTTAATCAAAGGCCTTGACAATTAGTAATTAACGTGATTATCGCACTGGTGCAGCAGCACCCAAATAATTACTAACTACTAATTATTCATTGCTAATTTGCAGAAAGGGTTTATTACAATGAAGCATTTACTGAAGCTGCTTGACTGCTCCACCGAGGAGATCATCGGTCTGCTCGATCTGGCGGATCAGCTCAAGTATGAGAGAAAGCACAACATTTCCCATCGTCACCTGGAAGGTAAGAGCCTTGGCATGATCTTCCAGAAGTCCTCCACCCGTACCCGTGTTTCCTTCGAGACCGGCATGTATCAGTTGGGCGGTCAGGCGCTGTTCCTGTCCAACCGTGATCTGCAGATCGGCCGCGGTGAACCGGTACAGGACACGGCCCGCGTACTCAGCCGCTATCTGGACGGCATCATGATCCGCACCTACGAGCAGAAGGAAGTAGAGGATCTGGCAAACTACGGCTCTATTCCGATCATCAACGGTCTGACTGATTTCTGCCATCCGTGTCAGGTTCTGGCGGACCTCATGACCATCCGCGAGAAGTTTGCCGTTCTTGAGGGTCTCAAGCTGTGTTACATCGGCGACGGCAACAACATGGCCAACTCGCTGATCGTCGGCGGTCTCAAGACCGGCATGAAGGTTTCCATCGCAACGCCGGTGGACTACCGTCCGGACGCTGAGGTTATGGCATTCGCAGAGCCGAATCCGAACTTCTTCATCACCGATGACCCGATGAAGGCTGCTGAGAACGCAGACGTTGTTATCACTGATACATGGGCGTCCATGGGTCAGGAAGCCGAGAAGGAAGTCCGCATGAAGGCATTCCAGGGCTATCAGGTCAATGATGAGCTGCTGGCTGCTGCAAAGCCGGGCTGCATGGTGCAGCACTGCCTGCCGGCATATCGTGAGCAGGAGATCACCACCAAGGTGTTCGAGGAGCACGCAA
Organism: Butyricicoccus sp. OF27-2pH9A; assembly: GCF_027693185.1. Taxonomy (NCBI): domain Bacteria; kingdom Bacillati; phylum Bacillota; class Clostridia; order Eubacteriales; family Butyricicoccaceae; genus Butyricicoccus; species Butyricicoccus sp. OF27-2pH9A. The sequence goes on along the minus strand of NZ_JAQEXK010000009.1, from coordinate 4,209 downwards.
ACGAGATTTTCGAGGAAGCAGAAAACCGCCTGCACGCACAGAAGGCCGTTATGGTTACTCTGATGAGCAGCAAGGAAGACTGATTTCTGATAAAAAGCCGCTTTCGCAAGGGAAGGCGGCTTTTATGTTTTTTCTTGCTGAAGTGTTGACAAGTCCTTTACTGGTGACTATAATAGCAATATAAATAAATCAGTTCTGTTTCAGGGCGGAGTGAAAGTCTCCACCGGCAGTATACAGGCTTCGAGCCTGATAGTCTGCGAGCCGCAAGGCATGATGGGTTAGAATCCCAACCGACGGTTATAGTCCGGATGAGAGAAACAGATGTACCTATCGCTACGTCTGTATGCCTCTGGAGCAATCCAGGGGCTTGTTTTATTTATGGAACAGGACTCCTGAAAGGGAGAAAAAACAGCAATGACAAAAACCAGCAAAATCACCTACACCGCAATTTTTGCGGCTATCGCAACCGTGCTGATGTACTTTGAATTCCCGATTCCGTTCATGCCGCCGTTCCTCAAGGTGGATCTGTCCGGCGCGGTCGTGCTCATCGGTGCGTTTATTTTCGGCATCGCTCCGGCAATCACGATGATCGGCATCAAGGACATTATTCATCTGACCCAGACCCAGACCGGCGGCTCCGGTGAGGTCGCAGATTTTCTGATGCTTTCCACGCTCGTTGTTATCGCCGTGCTGCTGTACCGCGGACACAAGAGCCGCAAGATGGCTGTCCTCGGCTGTGCAGCCGGCTCGGTTGCTATGGCGTGTGTCGGCATGTTGACCAACTATTTTCTTATCATTCCGTTTTATTCGCAGGTTATGCCGCTGCAGGCTATCTTTGATGCATGCAACGCGATCAACCCGTATGTGACCGGCATGCAGGGCTATCTGCTGCTCGGCGTTCTGCCGTTCAATCTCATCAAAGGCGCAATCCTGACTGCGATTACCATGCTTGCCTACAAGAAGCTGAGCGTGTTCATCAAGTCCAAGCAGATCGAATTGCACCACTCCAGACAGCGTGTCGGCTAAGTAAAAAACGAAGGTGCTCTCCAGCAAGCGGAGAGCACTTTTTTGTTCAATAATCGAAAACAGTGCGGTAGCATCTATGATTTCGACAAAGATCTGTATACGAATTGACAAAATGCGTGGCCAAGATTATATCACATGCGTGCATCTAATAGACTCGGTCCCGTCAAGATTTGTGCGCAAAATTGTTTGCAGGTTCTCCGTCTGAGTGAAGTCAGCCGGCAATGAAGGCATCGTCCAGCGCCGTCTCCGAGTGCTTCATGTTCATACATTTTTTGCTGCCCCACTGCGTGCCCGCCACATGGCGAAGCCGAGCGCAGACCAGCATCAGAGCAGAGTTGCCGTCAGGGAATGTTCCCACCACGCGGGTTCTGCGGCGGATCTCACGGTTCAGCCGCTCGATCACATTGTTGGTGCGGATGCATGTCCAATGCTCGCTGGGAAAATCGCAGTAGGTCAGCGTTTCCTCAATGCCGTCCTCCTTCAGCTTCATGGCGCGCAGTTCGGCAACGACCGCTTTAGCCTTCTCGCGGGATGTCTTTTTGCTCTCCTGGGCGTGGATCGCCTTGAGCATTTTTGCCACAATTTTGACCTTGGATTTAGGCACAACAGAGAAAACATTGCGATAGAAATGCACTGTGCGGCGCTGGTATTTGGCGTCTGGGAACACCTCGCCTACGGCCTCCAGCATCCCCATGCACTTGTCGCCGACGATGAGTTTTACGCCGTCCAAGCCGCGTCCGCGGAGCCACTGAAAGAAGCTGACCCAGCTGGCCTTGTCCTCTTTCATTCCCTCGGCGGCGCCTAAAACCTCATGGAAACCGTCATCATTCACGGCGATTGCCACCCAAATGGCTACATTTTCATACTCTGCACCCCAGTTGCGGTGCAGATAGATGCCATCCATGTAGACATACGGATACCTACCGCCCTGCAATGAACGGTTCCGCCAGTCCTCGATGTGAACGTAGGCTTTCTTGTTCAGCTCGCTGATGGTGACGGGCGAAACCTTGCTGCCCCACAGTGCCTCCGTGATGTCCTCCACACGGCGCACGGAGACGCCTGCCAGATACATCTCGATGAGGGCCTCCTCCAGCTGCTCTCCCGGCAGAGATACCGTTCGATGATGGCAGTCTCAAAGGATACGCCCTTGAGTCGCGGCATATGGAGCGTGACGTCACCAGAGGCGGTGGTGAGATTCCGGTCATAGTGGTCGCTGCGGTAGCCCTGACAGACCTTGCTGCGCTCGTAGCGGGCAGCCTGTGTCAGGGACCCCGTCTCCTTTTCCAGCAGCTCATTCCGGGTTTCCTCCACGCTGCTGCGGACCAATTCCTTGTTTTTCCCCTTGATAATTTCCTCATTCAGCTGTACAATTCTCTCGGACATAGTTTGTTGTCTCCTTTCAGAATGGTGTGTGGTAACTTCCTTCTACCAGAGCCTGCAAGCTATGTCTTCTTTTATGCGGTTTTCAATTTGCGCAACTTATTGTACCTTATCATATGAATCAGGAAGAATAGCATGGATTTATGGAGAAACTAAACGATAGTGCATAATCAAGTTCGCAAAAGCAAACAGAGAATAGACAAGCCATTAGGGCTCCTGTAAAATGATAGTTGTCGAAAAAATCATGATGCAAAGGAGAGACCTTAATGGCTCACAAAAAGAATCGCAAATTGCAATATCAAGTTGAGCATTTCATCTGTTAGAATCAGTCTGGTAAAGGCTAGATTGGGCGGACTCTGGGGTGCGGACGAAAAGTTGGACAAAGCAGAGGCCGCAAGGAGGAAATAGGTATATTGTTCACATACGAAAAGAAAGTCCGCGCCCTGTAATTATATGAGCAAACCCATTCTGTAACTGAGACAATACGCATCCTGGGCTACCCAGAACGAGCAACGCTATATCGATGGATCTCCGAGAAAGGGCAACCAGAGAAAGTCAGATCGACCAAACGCGGGGAAAATACACCAGATCATCCGCGGCATCCATCGGTTGAGGTAAAACTACAGGTGCTTCACCGTTGCTTTGAACACGGGGAAGATGTAAAATCAGTTTCAGAGGAGATCGGTTACAGCAGAGCCAGCATCTATAACTGGCGCCGAAAGTATCTCCAGAGAGGACTGGTTGCACTCATGAATCCGTCAGATGATCCTCGCGAGGAACTCGTACCCGGAACATTCTCGGCTACAGAGGATATTGCTGAGCTTAAAGCGCAGGTGCAGGAAATGCAGATGCAGATTGATATTTTAAAGGAAACGATCAATGTATTAAAAAAAGACCCCGGCATCGATCAGACAGCTCTCCGGAACCAGGAGAAGGCAGCGATTATCGATGCCCTGAAAAATAAGTATTCGCTGCCGGAACTTCTGTCCGCATTACACTGCCCGTGCAGCAGCTATTATTACAAGCAAAAGCGCGCAAAGAAGCAGGATAAATACTGCCATGTCAAAGAGAAAATCAAGGATATTTTTGAATCGAATCATCGCTATTATGGATATCGGCGAATTTATGCTACGCTGAAAAAAGAGGGCTTGCGGCTATCCGAAAAGGTAATTCGCCGTCTTATGAAGCAAGTAGGAGTGCAGGGAGTGAACAGAAAGAAGACAAGCTACAGTTCCTATCAGGGAGAAATCACGCCAGCTGTCCCCAATCTTCTAAAACGGGATTTCCACGCAAATCGTCCCAATGAAAAGTGGCTGACAGATATTACGGAATTTGCAATCCCTGCAGGCAAGGTTTATCTTTCTCCAATCATCGACTGCTTTGATGGCATGCCTGTTTGTTGGAGCATTGGCATCAGCCCGAACGCAGAGTTGACAAACGGAATGCTGGACAAAGCGATTTCTCTTCTAAAAGTCGGAGAGCACCCAGTTGTCCATACGGATCGTGGGTGCCACTATCGCTGGCCAGGCTGGATCAGTCGTATGGAAGCAGCGCATTTGCATCGATCCATGTCCAAGAAAGGGTGCTCGCCTGATAATTCAGCCTGTGAAGGTTTCTTTGGGCGAATGAAGAACGAGATGTTTTATGGGGTTTCCTGGCTAAACGTTTCAATAGAGGAGTTCATTCATACAGTCGAAGATTATATGGTTTGGTATCGGGAAAAGCGAATTAAGATATCTCTTGGTGGACTTAGTCCGCTGGAGTATAGACAAAAACTCGGCCTATCGGCATAGTCCAAGATTT
>NZ_JAQEXK010000008.1:6412-124332 GCF_027693185.1 Butyricicoccus sp. OF27-2pH9A | reverse complement strand
CATCAACAGCTTATTTAGTATATCAAAACCAGAAGTGTTTGTCAAGAACTTTTTTCGATTTATTTTTCAATCAATCTTCGTTCATCGACTCGATTCTATTTTGACCGCTGTCGAAACAGCTTATTCAGGATACCAAACTTTTCACCATTTGTCAAGAACTTTTTTTCAAATTCTTTTTTGGTATGCTGAACCGCTGTTTGAAAACAGCTTATTCAGGATACCATTATTCCCCCTGTTTTGTCAACAGTTATTTTTCATTTTTCTGCATTTTATGCAAACCCTTGAGATACTGCCGTAAATCTGCTATACTGAATATATTATATAAAGATTTGTAAAGAAAAAAGGAGGTGTCGGCTTGCCTATTAAGATAGCCGACAGTCTGCCGGCACGCGCCGTATTGGAAAGCGAAAACATTTTCGTTATGACCGAACACCGTGCCGCGACACAGGACATTCGTCCTCTTCGCATCGGTTTACTCAACCTGATGCCTCTGAAAATCATTACCGAGACCCAGATCCTGCGCTGTTTATCCAACACGCCGATCCAGATCGAGGTCGATCTGATCCAGACCGAAACGTATCATTCCAAAAATACGCCAGAGGATCATCTTCTCACCTTTTACAAGACATTCGACGATATCCGCGACCAGAAGTATGACGGTTTTATCATCACCGGTGCGCCGGTGGAGACCATGCCGTTCGAGGAAGTCGAATACTGGAAGGAACTGACCGAGATCATGGACTGGACTAAAACGCACGTTCATTCCACGCTGCACATCTGCTGGGGAGCGCAGGCCGGTCTGTATTATCACTACGGTATTCCGAAGTACATGCTGCCCGAGAAAATGTCCGGCATTTTCAAGCACCATGTTCTGCTGCCGAAGGAGCCGCTGCTGCGCGGCTTTGATGATATCTTCTGCGCACCGCACTCGCGCCACACCGAGGTACGTGCCGCCGACATCCGCAAAGACGAGCGTCTAACCATTCTCGCAGAGTCGCACGAAGCCGGTGTGCACATCGTGGAGGCGATGAACGGCCGTCAGATCTTTGTTCTGGGCCATGGCGAGTACGATGCCGACACACTCAAAAAGGAGTATGAGCGTGATCTGGCCAAGGGCATGAACCCCGAGGTGCCGCGTCATTACTTCCGCAACGACGATCCCAACGAAGACGTGCTGGTGACCTGGAAGGCACATGCCAACCTGTTCTACACCAACTGGGTCAACTACTATGTGTACCAGACAACACCATATTATCTGGACAAAATGTAACACAAAAGCCGCTCATCCATTGGATAGCGGCTTTTTCGCACAAAAAGGGAGTATCCAAAGATACTCCCTTTCGTTTTACAGGTTCTGTTCTCTTTTCTCATCCGCTGCGCCGACCAGATGGCACAGCGTCATCAGGCTGTCCGACAGGTGCACGTTTTCGACCGGAACGCCCAGTCCCTCCAGATGAAGGTCCTCGCCGGTGAAATTCCACAGACCGCGGATACCGCGCTCTACCAGACCGCGTGCAATACGCGGAGCATCTCCTCGCGGAATGGTGAGCACTGCCACATCCGGCTTGTTGCACTCGATGAACTCCGCAAGCGTATCCGCGCTGCGCACCTCATGGCCGCCAAAGCGCTGACCGATGAGCTGCGGATTTGCGTCAAACGCACACAGCAGCTCAAAGCCGCTGGCAGAAAAGTTAAAGTTATTGAGCAATGCACGGCCGAGGTTGCCGGCACCCAGCAGAATCGCCGTGCGGCCGGTCCGCAGACCCATGATCGCACCCAGCTCCTCCTGCAGTTTGTCGATATTATAGCCGTAGCCTTGCTGACCAAAGCCGCCGAAACAGTTAAAGTCCTGACGAATCTGCGAAGCGGTCAGTCCCATGCGCTCTGCCAGTGCTTTGGAGGAGATACGCTGCTCCCCTTCAGCCTTCAGCTCACAAATATTCCGATAATAGCGAGGCAATCGCTGAATTACCGCTTTGGAAACCTCTTGCTTGCGTTCCACAGACTCTCTCCCTCTCTCAAATTCTATTCTCGTGTAAATTACAGCTTAGCGATAGTATCCAGCACATAGTCGGTAAATTCCTGCGCGGTTGCACCGGTATCACGACCGGTAACAACAACCTTGCGCTCCTCTACCATGCAGATATCAAGTGCGCGGTCGAGCTTCTTCGCCAGTTCGATTTCACCGATGTGCTCAAGCAGCATAACAGCTGCACGCAGTACGGAGGACGGGTCCGCATACTTTGCACGGCCTTCCTGTACCATACGCGGCGCAGAGCCGTGAATTGCCTCGAACATCGCATAGCGCTTGCCGATATTGGCAGAGCCTGCCGTACCAACACCGCCCTGGATCTCAGCGGCCTCGTCGGTGATGATGTCGCCGTACAGGTTCGGCAGTACAACGACCTTAAAGTCGCGGCGGCGCTTGTCGTCGAGCAGCTTTGCGGTCATGATGTCGATGTACCAATCATCAAACTGTACTTCCGGATACTCCTTGGCTACCTTCTGGCAGGTATCGAGGAACTTGCCGTCGGTGGTTTTGATGATATTCGCCTTGGTGACGCAGGAAACGCGGTTCTTGCCGGTCTTGCGTGCATAGTCGAATGCCAGACGAGCGATACGCTCGCAGCCCTGCGAGGTAGCTACGGTAAAGTCGATGAACAGATCGTCATCAATCTGTACGCCCTGAGAGCCGACAGCGTAGCCGCCCTCGGTGTTCTCGCGGTAGAACGTCCAGTCGATACCCAACTCCGGCACCTTTACCGGGCGCACGTTGGCAAACAGGTCGAGAGCCTTGCGCATTGCAACGTTTGCGGACTCTACGTTCGGCCACGGATCGCCCTTGCGCGGGGTCGTGGTGGGGCCCTTCAGGATAACGTGGCACTTCTTCAGCTCTTCCATAACGTCGGGCGGGATAGCGCAGCCGAGCTCGGCACGGCGCTCGATGGTCAGACCGTCGATCACGCGGAACTCTACCTTACCGGCCTTTACCTTGTCCGCCAGCAGAACCTCCAGCGCATGCTGAGCCATGCCGGTGATCATCGGGCCGATGCCGTCGCCGCCGCACACGCCGATGATCAGCTTGTCCAGCTTGGAGTAATCAATAAAATCGTCCTGCGCCTTCATATCCATGATACGCTTGCGCTGGCTCTCTACAACTGCCTCAAATTTATCCAGAACAGACTGGTCGATAGACATAGTTTTGTCCTCCTACACCATTGATATTATTTTAACAAAAGAAAATATGGCTGTCAAGGGGAACCGCGCGGCTCCCCTGTCGAGCCTGACAGGCTTACTTGTTCTGCTGACGTGCATACAGCAGCGTGCCGCCTGCAAGCAGTGCGTGACGCTGGCGCTCGGAAACCTCACAGTCGGCCTTGAAGGTCTTGCCGCCGCAAACAACGGTGACCTGCTCGCCGTTCTTTACTTCCTCGAGCACGTTCGGCAGAGAGATTTCATCCAGCAGATTGATTGCATCGTAGTCTGCCGGATCGGCAAAGGTCAGCGGGATGATACCGGAGTTGACCAGATTTGCCTTGTGAATTCGTGCGAAGGACTTGCACAGTACAGCCTTTACGCCCAGATACAGCGGAACGAGCGCTGCATGCTCACGGGACGAGCCCTGACCGTAGTTTGCGCCGCCGACAATTACGCCGCCGCCCTGCTCCTTGCAGCGGGACGGGAACTCCGGATCGACGTTGATGAAGCAGTAGTTGGAGTAGTACGGCACGTTCGAGCGGTACGGCAGCAGCTTTGCGCCGGCCGGCAGGATGTGGTCGGTGGTGATGTTGTCCTCGGTCTTGAGAACGACCTTGCCGGTGTAGGATGCCTCGAGCGCCTTGCCCAGCGGGAAGGGCTTGATGTTCGGGCCGCGAACGACCTCAACCTCAGCCGGATTCTCGGCCGGCTTTACGATCATGTTGTCGTTGATGGTGAAATGCTCGGGCATTTCGATCTCCGGCATCTCACCGAGGGTGCGCGGATCGGTCAGCACACCGGTCAGTGCAGACGCTGCTGCAACCTCCGGAGATACGAGGAAGATCTGTGCATCCTGGGTGCCGGAACGGCCCTCAAAGTTGCGGTTGAAGGTACGCAGCGATACGCCGCCGGACTCCGGCGACTGGCCCATGCCGATGCAGGGACCGCAGGCGCATTCAAGGATACGCGCACCGGCCGAAATGATATCCGCCAGAGCGCCGTTCTGCGCCAGCATATTGAATACCTGCTTGGAACCGGGGCTGATGGTCAGCGAAACCTCCGGGCTTACGGTCTTGCCCTTGAGGATGGAAGCGACCTTCATCATGTCGTAGTAGGAGGAGTTGGTGCACGAACCGATGCAGCACTGGTTTACCTTGATCTCGCCGATCTCGGATACCTTCTTGACGTTATCCGGCATATGCGGCATAGCTGCCAGCGGCTCGAGTGCGGACAGGTCTACGGTGTACTCCTCGTCATACTCTGCGTCCGGGTCGGAGGACAGCGGTACCCATACGTCGCCGCGGCCCTGTGCTTCGAGGAACTTCTTGGTTGCCTCGTCGGACGGGAAGATCGAGGTGGTAGCGCCCAGCTCAGCGCCCATGTTGGTGATGGTGGCACGCTCCGGTACGGACAGGGTCTTTACGCCCTCGCCTGCGTACTCTACGATCTTGCCGACGCCGCCCTTGACGGTCATCTGGCGCAGTACGTCCAGAATAACGTCCTTCGCAGATACCCACGGCGACAGCTTGCCGGTCAGGTTGACGCGGACCATCTTCGGCATCGGAATGTAGTACGCGCCGCCGCCCATTGCGACTGCAACGTCCAGGCCGCCGGCACCGAACGCCAGCATGCCGATGCCGCCGCCGGTCGGCGTATGGCTGTCCGAACCGATCAGGGTCTTGCCCGGTGCGCCGAAGCGCTCCAGATGCACCTGATGGCAGATGCCGTTGCCTGCCTTCGAATAGTAGATACCGTGCTTCTTAGCGACAGAACCGATATATTTGTGGTCGTCCGCATTCTCGAAGCCGGACTGCAGGGTATTGTGGTCAATGTAAGCGACCGAGCGCTCGGTCTTGACCTGATCGACGCCCATCGCCTCAAACTGGAGATAAGCCATCGTGCCGGTGGCATCCTGCGTCAGCGTCTGATCGATCTTAAGGCCGATCTCCTGACCCAGTGCCATTTCGCCGTCTACCAAGTGCGCTTTCAAAATCTTCTGCGCGATTGTCATACCCATGTGTGTTTCCTTCGCTCCTTTATGTCCCGACGCGAAAGTCTTTCGCTTTCGCGCCCCATTCTCGTCAGAATGGGTGGTTGCGGCTTCCACAGCCTTCTCCACGGCGCATCTCGCACCGTGCCCCAAAAAACAAAAATAGAAGTGGTGTTCGCATACACGAAACCACTTCTATTTTACAACATTCTATCGGTTTTGCAAAGCACTTTTCACCGCAGTGATTTGAAAAAGTTCAAGCCTTTTTCTGCGTTTTTTCAGCAGAATTACTGTTTTCGTCAGAAAGTCACTTGTATTTGTCGAAAAAGCGGTTTCGCAGCAGCTCAACTCACTTGTTCTCCTGCCATGTACCTTCCTCGGTCACTTCGATGACGCTGCTAGTCATATCCAGCTTGCGGTTTTCAAACGCCTCGCGGTTGTTCTCGTAGATGAGACGCAGACCCTCGAGCGTCAGGTTCGGGTCCACATCGTCGATGAGGTCGCAGTATTCCGCCATCATGCGGCCCATGCCGCCGGTAGCGACAACTCTCGCCTTGCCGCCCAGCTCCTTCTGGATATCCGTGATAATGCCGGTCAGCGCGCCGACATAGCCGCGCACCGCACCGGACTGCATGGACTGCACGGTAGTCTTGCCGATGGCATTCTCCGGCCGCTCAATGTCCACGCGCGGCAGCTTGGAGGCCTTGAGGAACAGCGCTTCCATCGCCACCTTCAGACCCGGGAAAATCGCGCCGCCCTGATACGCGCCGTTCTCGTCGATGGCGTCAAAGGTGGTCGCCGTGCCGATATCCACGATGATGAGTGGCTTGCCGTACTTGCGAACCGCAGAAACCGCGTTGACCAGTCGGTCCGCGCCGACCTCGCGCGGGTTGGCATAGCAGTTCTTGATGCCGATGTCCACATCGCGGCCTGCAATGACCGGCTGCACAAACAGATACTTGCGGATGGCGTTGATGAGCGTGTACATCACCGGCGGCACTACGGACGCGATAACGACCGCAGTCGTATCCGCACAGGCGATATCGTGGAAGTGATAATACTGCGCGATCAGCATACCCAGCTCATCCGAGGTGCGCTCGGAATTGGTGGAAATGCGGAACGAGCCGCGCAGCTTGTCTCCGTCATATAAACCGAACACCATGTTGGTGTTGCCTACGTCGATTGCTAAAAGCATAATGTTCTCCTAATTTTCTATTTCTCTTACAGACGCTCTTTTCGCAGCAGACTGCCGTCCTCATCGACCAGCTCGAGCAGCGCAGCCCGTCCGTTCTCGATGGTCAGCCGTGCATAGCTGGCCGGACCGCCGCGCGGCAGACTGATGCTGCCCGGATTGCATACCCACACGCCGTTCTCCCGCTCGAGCATCATGCGGTGCGTGTGCCCGAAGAACGCGAGCGTGCAGTGCTCCTCGTAAGCCCGCTGGGACACAATGCCGCTCGACAGCATGCCGACACGCTCACGGTGGCCGTGCGTGATATAAATCCGCACGCCGCCCGGTATCACAACCGCATTCAGCGGCACATCGGGATCAAAATCGTTGTTGCCCCGCACGCGGTAGATCGGCATGGCCGGGAACACGCGCTCGATCTCGCGAGCATCCTCGGCGTGATCGCCTAAGTGAATGACCACATCCGGTTCTTCCCTGTCTACCGCAAAGGCCATTGCCATGTTATAGCCGTGGGAATCTGCAAATATCAGCACTTTCATGTTGTTCCCTCTCTCTGCGCCGCACATATAGCTGTATTTTACACCGAGTATCCCGCGATGTAAAGTAATTTTCTTGCGATCAGCCACAATTTATTCCCCTGTGCACACACTTCTCCTCCCGGCGGCATATACTGTCATGAAACAACTTCTTATGAGAGAGGACGGGACGCGAATGAATCAGAACGAACTGCTCCGCAGACTTGCGGCACAGGCCGGTGGAGACGCGGCGCTCGAACGGCTTTCCGGTGCGCTCGGCACCGCAGACGGCAGGCGTGCGGTCGAGCAGCTGTCCGCACAGCATGCCGCTGAGCTGGAACAGGCCGCAAAAGCCGCGCAAAGAGGTGACATGCGCAGCGCAGCACAGGCAGCGCAAAAACTCATGCAGACACCCGAGGGTGCGCGGCTTGCCGCTCAGCTTCGGCACATTTTCGGCAAATAAGGAGGCGTTTGGATGGAAAACGATATGCTTTCCTCGCTGCTGAGCGACCCGGAGTCACTGCAGAACGCGATGAAAACCGTGTCCGACCTGCTCGGCGGTCAGCCGTCCGCACAGGCAGAGCCGCAGAGCACCTACGATCCGGCCTCCGAAATGATGCAGAAGGCGCTTCCGGTCATCGGCGCGATCGCGCAGAGCGGACAGAATGCCGTAAAACCGGAAAAACGGGCGCTGCTCGGCGCACTCAAGCCGTTCGTCGCGGAGGAGGTTTCCGGCCAGTTCGACCGAGCGCTCCGTCTCGTCAGCATGGCGCGGATGGCGCGCGCGGCACTCGGACAGGTGAACCGCTCCGCAGACGATACCGCGCCGCGAGCCTTATAGGAGGTGCTGACCCATGTATAACCGCTATCTTGCTGCCGCAGAGCAGACCGCACCGGAAACAAACGAACCGCCGCAGAGCAGCACCTTTTCCGGTCTCGGACGCACGCTGAATGCGCGTCTGCAGGGTGTCCGGCTGGACATGGATACTATGATCGCCCTGCTCATCGTGTGGTTCCTGCTGATGGACGATGACGGCGTGGTGGATTGGGAACAGTTTCTGCTCACCGCCGCCCTGCTCCTGTTTGGGCTGTGAGTACATGAAAAAACTGCCGCACGGTTGATGTGCAGCAGTTTTTTATTGCAATCGCGTGCAATAATTGAGAATGAGCGCTATCCTTGCGCAAGTTCCGTCCGCGCTGCCGAGATTTCTTGCAATACGGCAAGTATTGCAAGAAACCGCGCCTCATCAGTACGCAGAATTTATTCGCAAACCGCTCTTGTTCCATTATGCGGTATTGCCTTAATCCGCGCCTTCGGTGCGCACATTCATTTTCCATTCTCCATTTTCAATTACAAAATAGGTCCCGACCCATCATCCTTCTCCTTGGTGATGGACTTGATCACAACAGTATAGCTGTCGCCCTCCTCGGTGGTGACATCCACCCGGTCACCGACCTTTTTGCCGAGCACCGCCTTACCGAGCGGTGCCTTGCAGCTGATTCTGCCGTTCAGCGGATCACACCGCACGGTCGTTACCACCTGAATGGTATCCGTGTCATCATCGTCCTCAAACAGCAGTTCCACCTTATCGAACAGACCGACCTCATCCGCGCCTGCCTTATCCTCAATCACATGCGCGGATTTAATCATGCGCTCCAGATATCGAATGCGGCTGCGGTTGCGGTTCTGCGCCTGCTTGGCGGCTTTGTATTCAAAATTTTCACTCAGGTCGCCGAACGCGCGTGTGCGCTTGACCTCCTCGATCAGCTCGGGCATCAGCTCCAGCTTGCGGTGGTCCAGCTCCTTCTGCATCATTTCAATGTCCTGTGCGGTCAGATCGTCATGCATAGCTTTTCATTTCCTTTCATGCTTCCATGCTCATGCCTTAGATTATATGCTGTTTGACGGAATTTTGCAACGCCTGTCCTCCCGTCAAATTTCCGCATGGTTAAATTCACATGATAACCGCGCAGAATGTTCAACAATTTTCACAATTTTCTGTTTTTCTGCCATTTTTATTTGCTGTAACGTTTTCCATATGATATACTGTTGCTATACGCCTGTACACCACAAAGCAGGGTGCTGACGTTTTCCGTTGGCCGCCCTGCTTTTTGCTGTGTACGGGAGAATCACGAAAAGGGGAATAAAAACATCATGGGAACTGCATTTTTGCGGCAGCTTCAGCAGGAATTCAAGGGCTACAACGGGCAAAAGCTGGCCAAGGACCTGATGGCCGGTCTGACCGTTGCGGCAGTGGCGCTGCCTCTGGCACTGGCGTTCGGCGTATCGGCCGGTGCGACGGCGGCCTGCGGCCTGGTTACGGCGATTGTTGCCGGTCTTATCATCTCGGCGCTGACCGGCGGCTATTATCAGATTTCCGGTCCGACCGGTGCAATGGCAGCCATTCTCGGCTCGCTGATCGCGACCTACGGCATGCAGGGCATGTTCGTGGCAACCTTTCTCGCCGGTGCGCTGCTCATCCTTGCGGCTGTGCTGCACCTCGGCAACCTGACCGCCTTCGTACCCGCGCCGGTTATCACCGGTTTTACCTCGGGTATTGCGGTCATCATCGCGATGGGTCAGATCGACAACTTCTTCGGCACGCACTCAGAAGGGGCCAGTGCGATTGCGAAGATCATCTCGTATAAGGATCTCGGCTTTCATCCGGATATTGCTACCACGCTGATCGCGCTTTTTGTCGTTCTGCTGATGGTGTTCTTCCCGAAAAAGTGGAACGCGGTCGTACCGGCCTCGCTCATCGGCATTATCATCGCAACTGCGGCAACGATGATTCTAAAGCTCGATATAGCAACCGTCGGCGAGATTCCGAAAACGCTCATGCTGCCGGATCGTCTGTCTCCGGCACAGATTGACTGGAACACGGTTCCTGCTCTGCTGGCGCCGGCATTCTCCATCGCGGTGCTGAACATGCTCGAAAGCCTGCTGTGCGGTGCGTCTGCCGGCCGCGCGACCGGCGTCAAGCTCAACAACGATCAGGAGCTGTTCGCACAGGGCGTCGGAAACATGGTGCTGCCGATGTTCGGCGGCATTCCGGCAACTGCCGCTCTGGCGCGTACCTCGGTAGCGGTTCGCTCGGGTGCGCAGACCCGTCTGACCGGCATCTTCCATGCGGTCGGTCTGCTGATCATGATGTTTCTGCTCGCGCCGGTCATTCAGAATGTGCCGCTGGCCGGTCTGGCAGGCGTGCTGATGGTCACTGCATGGCGCATGAACGAGTGGCACGCCATTAAGTACATGTTCAGCCACCGTTTCAAGGGTGCCATGGCGAAATTTATCGTCACCATGATCTGCACCATCGTATTCGATCTGACGGTTGCGATCGTAGTCGGCGTTGGTCTCGGCCTGATCCTGATGGTTGCCCGTCTGTCCAAGCTGCAGATCAACTACGAGCGTGTTGACATGTCCCGTATCAAGAACAACGACGAGGCGCTAAGCGAGCGTTACCGCAACGCAATGGTCGCTTACATCACCGGTCCGCTGATCTTCGCCAACATCGATACCATCGAGCAGCTGACCGAGCGTGTCGGCACCTGTGATACGCTGCTGCTGTCCATGCGCGGCGTGCCGTATATTGATATTTCGGCGGCACAGGCGCTGATGAATATTCTTCGTTCGCTGCACGAAAACGGTGTGGATATCGTACTGTGCGGCCTGCCGAGCAGTGCCATGAATATGATGCACCGCTCCGGTATTTATGATATGGTCGGTGAACAGGGCTTCTACTGGAGCGTGGAACGTGCTCTGCTGGACCTTCGTCCGTATACCGGCAAAAAGTAACAATGCACAAGGCGTATGTTTGAGACATACGCCTTTTCTTTTATGGATATTGCACAAATTCTTTTCACGGTTTTAATACAATATAACGAAATTGCGTCTTGTGTTTTTTCTGAAATGCGCTATACTAATATCGTAATCAGAAAGAACATAAAAAATGTTAGCAGCACCGTCAGAAGACGGATTAAAGGAGGCTCATTATCATGACTAAGAAGAATTACATCCGCACGCTCGGTACGATCGCTGAATCCATGTTTATGCAGAACCCCGGCTACTCCTGGAGAGGCAGCACGGCTTGCCGCGATTTCTCCAAGACCCGCAAGTAAAATAAACAATAGAAAGACCGCTGTATGATTGTACAGCGGTCTTTTTCCGGTTTGCGCGGTGGAAACACCATGGATTCCCCGTCCGGGCACTTGACAAAAGCCCGTCAGACCTTTACAATAATACTGTTGTCTGCAGGGTTAGTTCATCGGTAGAACGGTCGCTTCCCAAGCCACAGAGGCGGGTTCGATTCCCGTACCCTGCTCCAAAAAACACAGCCATCCAAATGGATGGCTGTGTTTTTTTCATATAACGGGTGCCGAATCAAACGCACGGTTTCGCCCGAAGAGCAAGAGAAGCTCCTCGGAGAGACCCGTGTCACGCCGCTCGTTGATGTGAAAGCTGTCCTCGGCTCTATGTACTTAGCCCTTGCGGATATCCTTAATGAGCTTTTCCTTCTCCTTGGCTTCCTTCTTTTCTTCCTTGAGACGCTTTTTCTCCGACTCGTATTCCTTGCTCGGACACTTGCCGCAGTAATGAACCTCATATCGCTCGATACAGTCCTTGATCACCTTGACTGCCACCGAACGCGTCAGCGCGTCCGACGTTGCGGTGTACTTGTGCTCCAGACTCTTGTAAATCTCGAAGAAATGCGCGATCTCGTTGCCGTGATGCGGCGGCAGCTGGTCGATATCATGATAATAGTTCCAGTTCGGGTCCTCGAACGGAATGGCGATGATCTTATCGTCGATCTCATCATCATCAATCATGCGGATCACGCCGATCGGATAGCAGTCCACCTCGACCATCGGGTCAAGCGTTTCACTGCACAGCACGAGCACATCCAGCGGATCGCCGTCGCCCGCATAAGTGCGCGGAATAAAGCCGTAATTTGCCGGATAATGCGTTGAAGTATACAGAATACGATCCAGCCGCAGCAGACCGGTCTGCTTGTCCAGCTCATACTTTTTCTTGCTGCCTGCCGGAATTTCAATGACTGCCGTAAAGCTCTCCGGCGTTACGCGACTCGGATCAATGTCATGCCAGATGTTGATCATATCTGATTTTCTCCCTCTTTCTTCTTATTTTATATCCACAGTATAACAGACCTTTTCATTTCCCGCAAGACCTGCGGAGGAAAGAAACTTTTTATGCATTTTACATGAAACGCATTGTTCCTTTACAAAAGCGCAGTATAATAGTAACGATAGAATGACAGCGTATGCCACCACGAAGGGGGACATGATATGACACAGAAGATTTGGGAGCAGGGCTACACCCAGAACCGTGAGCTTTCGTGGCTGCAGTTCAACGCCCGCGTGCTCGCCGAGGCGGAGGATGAGAACGTGCCTCTGCTCGAGCGCTTCAAATTCCTCGCAATCTTTACCAGTAATCTGGATGAGTTCTTCATGATCCGTGTCGGCAGCCTGTGCGACATGGCCGCCGTGGACAAGGAGCATACCGACAGTAAATCCGGTCTGACCGCCAAAGAGCAGCTGCATCTGATCTACAAGGCGGTTGAGCCGCTCTATGCACGTCGTGACGCGGCGTTCTCCGATGTGGACAGCAAGCTGAGTGCGATCGGTCTGCGCCGACTGACAATGGATTCGCTTGCGCCGGACGAACAGAAATACATCAAGCGGTATTTCAAGGATATCATTGCGCCGGTTCTCTCGCCGCAGATCGTGGACTCGCACCATCCGTTCCCGCACCTTGAGGGCAAGGTGCTGCATATTGCCGCGCTGCTCAGCCACAAGAAAACCGAGCGGCTCGGTCTTTTGCCCGTACCCACATCGCTGCCGCCGGTTGTGTTCCTGCCGGAGACACCGTCGCGCTATATTCTCACCGAGGACATTCTGCTCGCCTACGCTGACCATGTGTTCGAGATGTACGACGTACTTGAAAAGACTGTGCTCTGCGTTACCCGCAATGCGGATATTCAGGTGGACGACGAGACCTTCGGCGTAGAAGGCGGAGATTTTCGCAAAAAGATGGAAAAGCTGCTGCGGCAGCGCCGCCGTATGGCTGTCGTGCGCGTGGAAATCAACCGTCCCATCAGCAACCACTTCAAGGAGCACTTCCGCAGCCGCTTTGAGGTCAGCGATGCACAGATTTTCCTGTCGCGCACAGCACCGCTCAAGCTTGGGTATGCGTTCTCGCTCGGCGAACACCTGCCGGAAAAAAAGCGCGCATTTCTCAGCGACGCGCCCTTCACGCCGCAGCAGCCGGCCATGCTGTCTGCCGGTCAGAGTCTGCTCAAGGCCGCTCTGCAGCGGGATATTCTGCTGTCCTATCCGTATGAGAGCATGGAGCCGTTCCTGCAGATGATTCGTGAGGCGGCAAACGACCCGGCTGTACTGGCGATCCGCATCACGATTTACCGACTGGCAAGCAAGGCAAAGCTGGTCGAATACCTGTGTGCTGCCGCCGAAAACGGCAAGGACGTTACCGCACTCATCGAGCTGCGCGCGCGCTTTGACGAGCAGAACAACATCGACTGGTCCGAACGCATGGAAGAAGCCGGCTGCAAGATCATTTACGGCTTTGAGGATTACAAGGTACACTCCAAGATCTGCCTGATCACCCGCAGAGAACGCGGAACCGTCCGCCATATTACGCAGGTCGGCACCGGCAACTACAACGAGAAAACCGCCAAGCAGTACACGGACGTGTCGCTCATCACGGCGGATGAACGCATCGGTCAGGACGCAGGCGCGTTCTTCAACAACATGGCGCTCGGCAACCTGTCCGGACACTACAGCCGCCTGTTCGTCGCGCCGACCAGCCTGAAAAACAACATTCTGGCGCTGATGGACGAGCAGATTGCCAAAGGCAAGGACGGCTACATCCTGCTCAAGTTCAATTCGCTGACCGATATCGATGTAATCGTCAAGCTGCGGGAGGCATCCTGCGCAGGCGTCACAGTCGAGATGATCGTGCGCGGCATCTGCTGCCTGCTGCCCGGTGTGCCGGACCACACCGAGAACATCACAGTGACGAGCATTGTCGGACGTTTTCTTGAGCATTCCCGCATTTATGTGTTCGGCCGCGGTGACGAGGAAAAAATGTATATCTCCTCCGCCGATCTGATGACACGCAACACCGAACGCCGCGTTGAAATTGCCTGTCCGATTGACGATCCTGCCGTCCGTACCCGCCTGCATGATATTCTCTATGCCATGCAGCACGATACTGTCAAGGCGCGTGTTCTGCAGCCGGATGGCACCTACTGCAAAAAGCCTGCCGTGCAGGACCCCATCTGCGCACAGGATCTGCTAATGCAGCAGGCCATTGAGAACGCCCGCAAGCAGGCCGCACAGCCTGCGCCGCATCCGCGTTTCCTCGAGAAGATCCGAAAATGGTTCTCCGGTTCCTAAACAAATGGACTGTCGAAAACTTCGTTTTCCTGACAGACTGAAAAAGAGAGGCTACAAAGCCTCTCTTTTTCCATTTATTCTGCAGTTTTCTTTGCCGTCTTTTTTCCCAGCTTGCCAATCCTCTGATTGATATACGCCGGAACTTCCTTGAGCGGAATACCGAGTGCAACCGAAAGCTCGCTGTTAAGCAGTTCCTCGGCACGCTTGCGGTAGCGCTGATCGACCTGACTGACACGGCGTCCGTGCCGGCGCGACTTGGCGTAAACCGTCTTGATCAGCTGCACAAGCTCCTCGCAGTCGTGGCTCTGCAGCGCCGCCTGATAATGCTCATTCGCCATGCGGACGCTGTGACAAACAAAGTGGTCCTCTTCGATGTCAGGAATAGAGTTGATGAGTTCCTCTGCTTTTTCGCGGGAGATCACCGGGCGGGTAAACACCGGCGAATCCGTCGGAATATAGATGGTCTCCGTACCCGTTACCGGTACCAGCGTATAGTACAGCTTATCCTCCTCGGTCTCGAACGGCGGCTTGCCGATTGACTCTACCCGGCACACACTGTTGGTTCCGTACACAATGAACTCTCCTGCCTGATACATCAAGATGCCTCCTCACACATCGCGCTTCATTCTGTTTCCGTTATCCACTTTTTCTGATATAATTATAGCACATTTTCCTGCAAATTGTAAGTTTTATTTACTCTTTTCCTCATTTTTCGGCAATTTGACGTATATTTTCGCTGTAAAACCGCACGTCCGTGCGCAAAATTTCTCCTGCAGATGAAAAAGCACCGTACATAAAGTACGGTGCTGAGACTGTCGAAAAACTTCGTTTTTCCGACAATCTGTGTTTTGACTTTGCAAAACACGGACGTCCGAAAGTTCCCATGTGGAAACTTTCTCCCTCTGAAAGTATGAAAACCGAGGTACACGCCCCCGGTTTTCATGCATTTGCGCCGCAAATGCTATTTCATGCGCGCTGCCGCGCGGCAGCGGCAGCAGCGCTAAAACGGACTTTATTGTCAAACCGAAACACCGTACATAAAGTACGGTGCTTTGGTTTTCAGCTTTTAGCCTTCGATTGCCGTGTAATCATCCGGAACGGTGATGCCCAGCTTCTCGCAGTTAGTCTTGTTGTACATCTTCGTGAAGTTCGGTGCAGGCTGTACTTCCATATCACCCGGGTTTGCGCCGTTGGCGAGGATCTCGTAAGCCATCTCACCGGTAGCCTGACCCAGTTCGTAGTAGTCGATCGACAGAGTAGCTACGCCGCAGCCGTTGCAGATGCCCTGCTCGCCTGCGATAACCGGAACCTTTGCCGGGATAACAACGTTTGCAATTGCCTCGGTGCAGGAAGCAGCGGTGTTATCGGTCGGGATATACATAACATCGCTTGCCGCAGCAGCCTTCTGCGTTACGGAGGCAACGTCGTTGGAGTCGGTGAACGCATACTCGGTGCAGGTGTAACCCAGCTTCTCAAGCAGCGGCTTGATGGTGTCGATCTGGTACTTGGAGTTCGGCTCAGCGGAGCAGTACAGCAGACCTACGTTCTTGGCATCCGGGAACAGCTCCTTGAGCATGTCTGCCTGACCGTCGAGCGGTGCAAGGTCGGTGGTGCCGGAGATGTTGGTGCCGGTCTTGCCGGTCCAGTCGGATACGCCGAGTGCGGTGCCGTAGTCGGTTACCGAAGTGCCGAGGATCGGAATATCAGAGGTGCCGGCCTGTGCAGCCTGCAATGCTGCGGTAGCATTGGCCATAATGAGGTCCACACCCGCGGAAACAAAGCCGTTTACGATGGTGGTGCAGTTTGCGGACTCGCCGGAGGCGTTCTGCGAGTCAAACTTGACCTCGCCACCGTCTGCCTCAACCAGCTCCTTCAGCTTATCCTGGAAACCCTGCGTAGCCGCATCCAGTGCCTCGTGCTGAACCAGCTGAACGATGCCTACCTTGTAGCTGCCTGCACCGGAATCACCGGAGGCTGCATTGCTGTCATCGCTGCCGGAGCTGCTGCCGCCGCAGGCAGTCATCGTGAGTGCCATGGCGCCAGCCATCAGCGCTGCGAGTAATCTCTTCTTCATGGGAAACCCTTCTTTGTTCAAATTTTACTTTTCACAGAACTTTTGCACTTCTGTTACTTCATCATTTTAGCAGTTAAAAGAGTGCAAGTCAAGTATACCGTTTAATTTTCTTACGATAAGAATTATCTATCCGTCATTTTTTACAATATCAACTTTGCAATTTGTTAACAATCTGTAAGGAATGTCAAATTCCAGTTGACCGCCGCTCCTGTCTATCGTACAATAGAGGTAACAAAAGCAGCACCGGTGAATCAGCTTCACGGTGCTGCTCTGCTACGATTTATATTACAATTTTTAAGGAGCGATACTATGAATATTTCGTTCTTCCTGAAACCCAAGGTAGAGGTTTCCTACTTAACCGAAAGCTGCCCGGTGCAGAAGGCCATTGACGACATGCTCCACAGCGGCTTCACAGCGATTCCTGTGGTAGATGCCAAGGGAAAATACGCCGGAACGATCACCGAAGGTGATTTTCTGCGGCTGGTGCTGCATTATCCGAAGGAAACCCTCGAACAGCTGACCGTCGGTCAGGTTGAGCTGCGGGTACACCACCGCTCGGTAAGCATTGATGCACGCATGGAGGATATGGTCGATCTGGTCACAGCGCAGAATTTTGTACCTGTAGTGGACGGACGCGGTATCTTCTGCGGTATTGTCACCCGTCGGGATGTGATCACCTACCTCTGTAAGCAAGTGCAGAGCTGATTCAACGAAGCAGTTCGCGGTATGTATCCTCGCTGTCCGGCTGTCCGACAACGGCCAGAGAAGCCTTCGAGCGGTCGAACACACGGCGGGCAAGGTTCAGGATATCATCTGCGGTCACGCGGTCGTAGGAATCGAGCACTTCCTCGATCTTGGATACCTCGCCGCGCAGCAGTTCACTGCGGCCGATGGTCATCATGCGGTTTCCTGTATTCTCCAGCCCCATCAGCAGCGTGGTCTTGGCCTGCTCACGGCAGCGCGACAGTTCATCCGGCGCCGGGCCGTTCTGGCAGAATTCATCGAGTTCACGCAGGATAAGATCGAGCGCCTTGCGCTCGGTCTCCTGACCCAGACCGGTGTAGATGGACAGCAGACCGGTATCCAGATGCGGTGTGGTAAACGTGTACACCGAGTAGCACAAGCCGTTCTGCTCGCGCACGCTCTGGAACAGGCGGGACGACATGCCGCCGCCGAGAATGGAGCTGAGCAGGTTCATTGCAAAGCGATCCTCGCTGACAAGCGATACGCCCGGGAAGGACAGGCACAGGTGGTTCTGCTCGATCTCCTTATCCTTCAGGAACAGGCTCGGCTGGTAGGCTGCCGGTGTGATAACGTTTTTGCCCTCGCCCTGCATCTCGGAGAACAGCTCCTCGATAAAATCGAGATCCTCATCGGTAAAATGGCCGGAAACCGCAACAACTGTATCCTGCGGACGGTAATATTCGCGCATATACTTGTGCAGTGTTTCCGAGGTCATCGGCTCGAGCGTTTCCGCCGTGCCGAGAATCGGGCGACCGAGTGCCGAACCGTCGTAGCAGCTCTCGAACAGCTTGTCGATGGCAACATCCTCCGGAGAGTCCTCGTACATGTCGATCTCCTCGAGAACGACACCGCGCTCCAGCTCCAGATCCTCCTGTGCAAAGCGGGAATGCAGGAACATATCCGCCAGCAGAGCCACCGCGTTTTTCAGCCGGCTGTCCAGAACCTTCATATAGTAACATGTGCATTCCTTATCTGTGAATGCATTCGCCTGCCCGCCTAATGCATCGATTGCGATTGCAATATGGCGGGCAGAGCGTTTTTCCGTGCCCTTGAAGATCATGTGCTCGATGAAATGCGATACGCCGCCGAGCTCTGCGGGTTCGTATCGGCTGCCGTTGCCAACCCAGATGCCGACCGACACCGTGCGCATGTTGTCGATCCGTTCGGTAATCAGACGCACACCGTTCGGGAGAATTCGTTTTACATACATCGGTTTTTACCTGCTTTCTGTTTGTACTCTTTCTCTCTATTTCTTATAGCACTTATTCCCATATAAGAGCAGGGGACATGATCGTCGTCATGTCCCCTGCTTCGTTCTCTAACGATCACAAGTTTAATAATACACCTTATTCCCGTTTTCGTCCAGACTGTATCGGTCACCATCGCAATCATAATAGTCACCGGTGTCGGAATCGTACCAGCCGCCTTCCTCCACAAGGGATTCCGGGTCCACCGCAGTGGTATTCGACTTGGTATCCGTGCTCTTGGACGAATCGGTCGTATCCGTCCCGGTATCCGTATCGGACTTGCTGTCCGTGCCGGTATCATCATCGGTCGTGCCGCTGCCGATATCCGCGTCATCATAGATGTATGCGTGGATATGGTCGGCTGCCACATCCAGATCGTAGGTGATAAACTCGCTGGAATTACCGGAATAGCTCCACTCGCCATCCACCGGAATACGGGTGTGCTCAAGTGTCGGAATGCCGTTCTTGACCGCGCCGACGATCAGCGACGCCATATCAGTCGGCGAAAGCGAGGTCGTAACATACGGAACCAGCTTGCGCATGCTGCCGATCAGCTCGGTGGCGCTTGCGCTCTGCAGCTTGGTGAAGATGGCGTTCAGCACAACGCTCTGACGCTCCACGCGTGCCCAGTCATCGCCGGTGTCGCCCTTGCGGATACGGCCGTAGCACAGCGCCTGCACGCCGTCCAGCGTCTGCAGGCCGGTCTTCTCCACGCCGGAGAACTCCTTGCCCCGCTCTGCGCCGTAGTCCTTGATGACACGGTTGAGCTCCTTCAGCTCGTTATCGTTCTGCACGTCGATGTCCACGCCGCCGATCGCGTCGACGATCTGCACCAGCTGCTCGAAGTCTACGGCAACGTAATCCTTGATATCCGTGCCGAAATTCTCGTTGATGGTGCGGATAGCCAGACTGGGACCGCCGCGGAAATACGCCGCATTCAGCTTGTCCTCACCGTAGCCGTCGATATCTACCAGAGAATCTCGCATCAGGCTGATGAGCTTGATCTTGCCGCGCGTGTTGTCCACGGTGACGATCATCATGCAGTCCGAATGGCTCTGCTTGTCGCCCTCGCGGGTATCCAGACCGAACAATGCAATATTCGTAATATTTTCGTCCGCTGTGACGCTCGCCGCCAGATTTTCATCGGACAGCGAGGAGTCATAGGTATAGCCGAACATCGTGCGGTAGCCGTACAGTCCGATGCAGAACAGGATTGCCAGCGCCACAACAGCGGCCATCGTGCGGAACAATGCACGCTGCAAGCGTTTGAAAGACATAGTGTTAGTCCTCGAAAGACTTCTCGGTCAGTTCGTGTACACGCAGGGTATTGGTGTAGTAAACCTCGCCTACCGGCATACCTGCGGTGATGGTGATAACGTCGCCAACGCGCAGATCGAGCGCAGTTACCGCTGCCTTCTCGGACAGATGGTACAGCTCAGTGCCGGACTGCGGGCGCTTTTCAACCAGAATCGGCTTTACGCCCCAGGACATGGTCAGGCGGTTAAAGGTCTTTTCGCTCGGGGTAGCGGCGATGATCGGCGCGCCCGGACGGTAGGTGGATACAGCGCGAGCGGTAGAACCGGACTCGGTGAACGCTACAATGCCCTTAACGCCCAGATCAGCGGAGGTAGAGCAGGTTGCGTGCGAGATTGCCAGCGTCTTCATGTCGCCGTCTACATTCATGTTCTGGAACTCAAGACGGGTTACACGGCGGCGGTCGTAGTGGATGGTCTTCTCTGCGTTCTCTGCGATGCGGCTCATGGTGCGAACGGTCTCTACCGGATACTTGCCGACAGAGGTCTCACCGGACAGCATGATAGCGGAGGTGCCGTCGTAAACAGCGTTTGCAACGTCGGAAACCTCTGCACGGGTCGGGCGCGGGTTCTTAGCCATGGACTCGAGCATCTGGGTAGCGGTTACAACGCGCTTGCCGCGGGAAATGCAGGTCTTGATGATGGACTTCTGGATCTCCGGCAGCTCCTCAAACGGAACCTCAACGCCAAGGTCGCCGCGGGCTACCATGATGCCGTTTGCCTCGTCGAGAATCTCCTGTACGTTGTTTACGCCTTCCATGTTCTCGATCTTGCAGATGATCTCAACATCTTCCTTGCCGTTTGCCTTGAGGATCTCCTTGATGTCGCGGACGTCCTGTGCGGAACGGGTGAAGGAAGCAGCAATAAAGTCGATGTCCTGAGACAGACCGAACTCAATATCCTCACGGTCCTTATCGGAAACGAACTTCATGTTCAGCTTGATACCCGGTACGTTGATGGACTTGCGGTTGGAGAGCGGACCGCCGTTGAGCGCCTTGCACACAATGTCGGTGCCATTCTTGATCTCCTCGACCTCGAATGCAACCAGACCGTCGTCGATCAGGATGCGGGTGCCCGGCTGAACGTCATTCGGCAGACCTTCGTAAGTGATGGAAACGATGGTGTTGTCACCCTCGATATCGCGGGTGGTCAGCGTGAACTCCTGACCCTCAACAATCTCGATCTTGCCGTCCTTATAGGTCTTGGTACGGATCTCCGGACCCTTGGTATCCAGCATGATGCCGACCGGCATGCCAAGTTCCTTGCGGGCTGCCTTAACGGCGTCCATGCGAGCCTTGTGCTCCTCGTGAGAGCCGTGGCTGAAGTTCATACGGGCAACATTCATGCCTGCCTTGATCATCTCGGGCAGTACAGCATCAGTTGCGGGACCAAGCGTGCAGATAATCTTCGTTTTGCGCATCGAAACATATTCCTCTCTATAACAATATGGTTTTAATAATAAAATTCTCTATACGTATACGTTTTTTATTTTAGCAGTTTTCCCGTCACTTTGCAATCATCACCCGAACCCCATTCGGATTTTCATGCTTTTCGACAAAAAAGCAGACCTGCACCGTAAACATCTTGTGTTTTATGATACGCTCTTGTATAATAAAGGAGTATTCCCGTTTGAGAGTATGAAAAACATGAATGAAATGCTTTATTTGTATAAATAGATAAGGTTCTTTAGGAGGATATAGACTATGGCAAATCCGGTTTTGGTGATCATGGCGGCAGGTATGGGCTCGCGCTACGGCGGACTCAAGCAGATCGACCCGATCGGTCCGAACGGACAGATTCTGCTCGATTATTCCATCTACGATGCACACCGTGCAGGCTTTGACCGCGTGGTATTCATCATCCGTCCCGAGCTGCACGAGGCATTCGAGGACGCCATCGGCAAAAAGGCGCGCCGCTTCATGCAGGTGGACTATGCTTATCAAACGCTCGACAATCTGCCGGACGGCCTGACCGCACCGGAGGGCCGTGAGAAGCCGCTCGGCACCGCGCATGCCGTGTGGTGTGCAAAGGAGCTGACTGCCGGCTGCCCGATCGCCGTTATCAACGCGGATGACTTCTACGGCGCAGATGCATTCCGCAAAATGTATGATTACCTCGCTTCCGCGCAGGATGACGACAAATTCCGCTATTGCATGGTCGGCTATCAGGTCGAGAACACGCTCACCGAAAACGGCACGGTCTCCCGCGGCGTATGCACCGCAGACGAAAACGGTCTGCTCGCACATATCATCGAGCGCACCGCCATTCACCGCGACGCGGACGGCGTCATCCGCTACGATGCGGACGGCGATGCACCCGCCGGTGAGATTGCGCCCGGCACACCGGTGTCGCTCAATCTCTGGGGATTCACCCCTTCCTTCCTGCCCTCGCTTGATGACGGCCTTCGTGAGTTTTTCGCAGGCAAGCTGCCGGACAATCCGATGAAGGCGGAGTATTATCTGCCGTTCGCGGTGGACGCGCTCATCAAGGACGGAAAGGCGACCGCAAAGGTACTCACCACGGATTCCCGCTGGTACGGCGTCACCTACCGCGAGGACAAGCCGACTATCTGCGCTGCCGTTGCAGCTATGACGGAAAACGGCGATTATCCCGCCGATCTGTAAAAAGCGAGGCTGTTTATGGACTTTTCTACTGAATTTGTTGCCTTGCGCGACAAGCTGCTGAACGGGCAGGATCCGCATTTCCGTTCCCAGCAGAACGTGCAGGTTTCCGGCCGAATGGCGGCGCTGCTGAGCGTTTTCAACTCCCGCACGCCCCGCAAAATCCTCGGTCTGATGCCGACCGGCGGCACGAGCCACGCACACGAATACCGTCTGCTGTTCGCCGTGCCCTCGCTCGATGAGCAGACGCTTGACGACTGGTGGAAGTACGCGCAGCAGGTCAGCGCCGAGCTGGTAAAGCCGGACGAAAACCACGATTTTTCGCTGCTTTCGGTCATTCTTGCCGCCGGCGAGACTGACAAATCCGTGCTCAAAAAGCTGAAAAAGCTGTCCGACGAGCGCAAATACCAGAGCGGCAAGCACGGCTGGTCGTCCATCCGTCTGGCGGTCGTAGACCTTGATACGCACAAGGTGCACACCAACCGCATGGGCGATTCGCTGAAAAACATTCTCCAGCCGCTTGTCTGAGACAAATTCCCGGACAAAAATACGAAAAACCTCTTGAAAAAGTGCATTTAATATGATATAGTATCATGTACGCATATTGCGCGCATAGTCTCGTTATTGCGCGATAAGAAAAATGAAAAGCAGTGGAGGAAATTACCTATGACTACCGCACAAATCGCTCTCTCGGTCATCATGATCGTTGCAAGCCTGTTCCTGATCGTTGTTGTTCTGCTCCAGCACGGTGCACAGCAGGGTCTGGGCGCTGTATCCGGCTCTGCAGACACCTTCTACGGCTCCGGCAAGGCAAGCGCATCCGACCGTATCTTTGCTCGTCTGACCTCGATTGTCGGCGTTGTTTTCGTCATCATTGCAATCGTCCTGAACCTCATCCACTAAGATGCAGACGGTTCAGCGACTGCTCCTGCTGCTGTTTGCCGCGTTCGCCGCGCTGACAGTCCTGCAGCAGATCCGCTACGGCATGATCTGCGGACGCAGTGAGCAGGAGGACAAGCAGGATGATCCCAAGGCAAAGGCGTGCCGTCAGCAAAGCACGATCTACGCGATCGCAGCCGCGGTCAGCCTGATCGTCAATATCATCATCGGCGCACTCAGCAAGTAAAGCAAAAGCTGTCCTTTCGGACAGCTTTTTGTTTTGAAAAAATATTAAGTAAATGCAAAAATCCGCTGCTTTACAGCGGATTTCGGGTTCCATATTGATGAATGTCGATATTATAGGGCAGCCGTCTCCCCTTGTCAAGTGGGAGGCGGCTGTTCTTTTCAGTCAAAAAGTGCTTCGATACGCGGTTTCGCGCCCTGCCACTCCTCAGTGTGCAGACAGCAAAGGGATTCGTTCGGCATCTCCATCGTGCGTCCGTCCGGTGTCAGACCGGTGAGTGATGCGCCCTGCTCCTGTGCGGCGGCAAAGTCCGCCAGCGGCACGAACAGCATCTCCGCGACCTCCGGGCCGGGCCGGAACGGCGGAATGCCGTCGATACGCGCCAGAAATGTATACGCCAGCTCATCATCAAAGCCGCTTTCGCCGCGCGAGTAGCGCTGACGATAACTGCCGCCGTCGATCAAGTTGACTGCTGTCAGCTGCAGTCCGCTCTCCTCCCGTGCTTCGCGCAGCACGCCTGTCAGCGGCGTTTCACCCGGGTCGATATGTCCGGTCGAGGTCAGATCAAAGCCGCCCGGAAATAAAGGCCGGTCAAACTGCCGCTGCTGCAGCCAGATGCCGCACACGCCATTCCGCTTACCGACCACCCACAGGTGGCACACATGGTGGAACAGCCCCTGCGCATGCACGACAGCCCGCGGGCGTTCTCCGCAGGCGCGTCCGTCTGCATCGTAAACAGTGAGCAGCTCTCCGCCGTTCTGACTGTCAATCAGCGCCTGCTTCTGCGGCCGCGTGAGCTTTTTAATTGCCGCTTCGCGCTGCATGGCCTCGCTCTGCGTGTCGAACATTTCGCTGTACACCAGCGTCACCGGGCCGCGTCCGCGCGTGTATTTCGCACCTTTTCCGCTGTTGTGCGCCGCCAGTCGAGCCGTCAGATCGTTCGTCCAGCCACAGTACAGCGTATCATCCGCACAGCGGAGCACATAGGTATATCCTTTCATCGCATATCCTTTCCGCTCATCGGCTGGCCCGGATGTCACGCTGCGCCGTGAGCGTACAGCCGCGTTTTTTGATCTGCAGACGCACCTTCGCCCTGCTCTTTTCACTGTTTCCGCTGCCGGAAACCAGTATTACTTCGACCTCCGTACCAGGCGGCAGCAGTTCCACCGCGCTGTTGAACACCGGTGCCGGATAACCCGCCCAGACCGGCGCCATCAGCACCACTCTGTCATAGCCGACAAACAGCGGCATGCCGTCCAGCGCGACCGCCTTCTGCTTGACGGCCTCCAAGCAGCCGCGCACAAACGCGGTGAATCGGTTGTACGGCGTTTTCGGCGTAAGCTCGATCAAATCGGCGTTCCGCGCCTTGGCTTCCGCGCGGGCGTATGACCGTGTTGTGCCGCCGAGCGAGTAATATGCTACTGCGGTTTTCATCAAAACCAACTCCTTAGATACGTTTTCCGTTGAATTTCTGCGCGGCAGCGGCACAGTCCTCCGCGATGATGCAGGCAGCCGCGTTCACCGCGTCCTCGCACGCCTTGTCGATAACCTTCTGATCCTCCGCCGGGAACTTGCCAAGCACCCACGCCGCCAGATCGTAATCCGGACGCGGCTTTTTGCCGACGCCGATCTTCACGCGCGGGAAGTCCTCGCTGTTCAGATGATAGATAATGTTTTTCAGGCCGTTCTGTCCGCCTGCCGAGCCTTTTGCGCGCACGCGCAGCGTGCCGACGTCGAGCGATACATCGTCCGACAGCACGATAACGTGCTCCGGCGGGATTTTGTAGAACGAGGCCGCGTCACGAACCGCCTCGCCCGACAGGTTCATAAAGGTCTGCGGCTTGAGGAACAGCACGCGCTTGCCGCCGAGCATTCCCTCGCCTGCCAGTGCCTTGAACTTCATGCGGTCGATCTTCTGTCCGCTGCGGGCGCAGTAACCCTCAAGTGCACGGAAGCCCGCATTGTGACGGGTATTGTCGTACTTCGCGCCCGGATTGCCCAGTCCGACCACGATCCACTCGATCGGCTGGGATGCCTTTGCGGCTTTTTCTTCATCCAACTTCTTAAAAATATCGAATATTGACATATTTTTCTCTCTCCGATGTCTGTTTAGTATGCCATGCTGCTGCCGAGCGTGTCGTCATTCTCCACCCAGTCGTGCACATTCACGGTGTCATATGTATCTGTGTCACGGCGGATAATCACCTTCTCAATGCCCGCATTGATGATGAGGCGCTTGCACATCGTGCAGGAGTTTGCGTCCGACATGATCTTTCCGGTGGACATATCGCGGCCGACCAGGTACAGCGTCGCGCCGATCATCTGGTCACGCGGAGCGGCAATAATGGCGTTCATCTCCGCATGCACCGAGCGGCAGAATTCGTATCTTTCGCCGCGCGGAATGCCCATCTTCTGACGAATGCAGGTGCCGATGTCGATGCAGTTGGCACGACCTCTCGGCGCACCGTTGTAGCCGGTAGATACGATGACGTCGTTCTTGACGATGACCGCGCCGAAGTTGCGGCGCAGACAGGTGCCGCGCTCGAGTGCAACCTGCGCCATGTCGAGGTAGTAGTTTGTTTTGTCCCGACGGTCCATTTTTGTTTCCTCCTTCTATATAGGAAAACCTGTTAGGTTTGATTGCGTTATTTTCATGCACTGATTATCCGGTGTCGGATAATCTCACCCGAAAATGCACCCATTTTCAAGATACATCCGCCTTGCGGCGCACTGCGCTGCCCGCTCATCGTGTGTGATGAGCACCAGCGTATGCCCCGACCGGTGCAATCGGTCAAACAGCTCCAGCACGCTGTCCGCCGCGGCAGGATCCAGTCCTGCGGTCGGCTCATCCGCCAGAATCACGCACGGTTCTGTCACGACCGCCCGTGCGATCGCCACCCGCTGCTGCTGTCCGCCGGAAAGCTGGTGCGGCCGGTGGTTCGCCCGATCAGACAGGCCAACCCGCTCCAGAACCGCCAGTGCGCGTTCGCTCCGCTCATGCCGCGGAACGCCCTGCAGCGCCAGCGGCAGCGCAACATTTTCCAGTGCTGTCATGCCCGTCAGCAGCCGGAACTGCTGAAACACAAAGCCGATCTTCTCACTGCGCAGACGCGCCCGCTGTTTTGCCGGCAAATGCGCGACTGCTGCTCCGTCGAGCAGGTATTCGCCATCGGACAGGCTGTCCAACAGACCCAGAATGTGCATGAGTGTGCTTTTACCCGAGCCGGATGCGCCGGTCACCGAAATATAGTCACCGTCCTGCACGGTCAGATCGACTGCATTGAGCGCACAAATACCGTTCTTAGCATATATTTTACTCGCATGAATCAGTTTTAGCAATGCCGATTCACTCCTTCCCACCCTATCTTTGGCAGGAAGCATACTTATCATACCATGAATATGCGCTTTCCGCAAATTTGTATTGACATTGATCGGCATTGACCTTACTATTATATAGTAATCCGATAGGAATACATCACACGAAAGAAGGCTCCCCTATGAAAAATCCGCTGCGCTACCAGCTTTCCGAATATGACTGCGGTCCAACCTCCATGCTCAACGCGCTCGCATTCCTGTTTGAGCGCGAGGATATCCCGCCGGAGGCTGTCCGCAACATCATGCTGTACTGTCTGGACTGCTACGGCTCGGACGGCGTAAGCGGCAAAAGCGGTACCTCCTGTGCGGCGATGATGTTCCTCAGCAACTGGCTGAACGGCTTCGGCAAGATCGGCCGCCTGCACATCTCCACGCAGTATCTGTCCGGTCCGGCGGTGAATTTCGGGCAGAACAGCCGTCTGCGCGATGCACTCCGCTGCGGCGGCGCTGCCGTGGTGCGCCTGCACTTCGACGGAGAGCACTATGTGACACTCACCGGCATTGATGAGAACGACATGGTGCGCGTGTTCGACCCGTATTATCTTGATCAGTCGCTCGATACGGACGGCGTGCAGATGGTGTACGACCACCCGTGCGAATACAACCGGCTCGTGCCTCGCCCCTGCTTCGAGCGTGAGACCCACGAGGTTTACGCGCTTGGCGAGATTGACACCCGCGAAGCCATTCTCCTGTTTAATGACCAGACGCGCCTGACGGCAGAGAATACCATCGAATATATGATTTAACCTGTTTTCACGCAAACGGCGGAACGATTTGTATCGTTCCGCCGTTTCAGTCTATAAAAAGTTATGGCAATACCGCATAATTGAACAAGAGCGATTTAATTGTGCGGTGTTGCCTTATATTCCTGCCATTTCAAATAATCCGCGCGACAGCGCGCGTTAAATAGCATTTGCTTGCAAATGCCAAAAAAGTCAGGGCGTGTACCTGACTTTTTTGACTTCTATAGAGAGAAAGTTACCGTATGGGAACTTTCGGGCAACTTTGGAACGGCCCACGACCCGTTCCCGCTTGTCGGCGAAGCTGTAGTTTCACGACAGCCTCTGCCGTTTTCATTTCTGCTGCTCCTCACAGTATTTCTCCGTGTAGGCCGTTGCTTTGGGATCGCCTTTCGGCTCGCGTGTCTGCTCCCACGGCGGCAGCTCGGCCACTGCTGCCGAGTCAATATGCGCCGCATCGTCGTACTGCGGGAAGGCCTTTGGCTCACGCTCTTTGTGATCGTGCCTGTGCATATAGAGAACGCTCCTTTCACACTGCAATGCGTTTGGACAAAAACTGCGCTGCCGACTGACACAGCTTGAGCAGCACCTCATCCGCCTTTTCGTCCTCTTTTTCACTGACAAACGCGACACAGCCGCTGACATCGCCGTCTGTGATGATTGGCGCCGCCGCAACCACCGCGCAGCCGTCCTGAGAGGAGATAAGCACCTCCGGCTGCTCGTCCACACCGCGTTCGTAACATTCGCGGCGTTCCATCAGCTGCTCCAGCTCGGATGAAATACTCCGCTCCAGAATATCCTTTTTCGCACCGCCCGCTGCCGCAATCACCGCATCCCTGTCGCAGATGGCACAGCTCATGCCCGCTGTACGCGCCATAGCCTCCGCCAGCTCGGCTGATACCGCGCCCATCTCTCCCATCGGGGAGTATTTCTTGAAAATCACTTCGCCGTCGCGGTCGGTATAGATTTCTAACGGGTCGCCCTCTCGAATCCTAAGCGTTCTTCTGATCTCCTTCGGAATAACAACGCGGCCGAGATCGTCGATCCGGCGCACGATTCCGGTTGCTTTCATAGCAATTCCGCCTCCCATTTTCGGTATTTCTGCTGCGATAGTGGTAGTATTTACTGAAACCGTGCAATTCATGTAGAAAAACCGTATGCACAATGTGTTCCTATTCATGAAAATTATGGTTTGCAGATCTGTTTCTTTCGCGTTAGCAGCTGCTCTGCACAGCGGACGCACGGCTGATATGTAATCTTCCAAATACCGTCTTCCCAATCCGCACCCCCCTTTGTCGTCCACTGTTTTTTCTGCCAGTCCTCGAAATATATTTGCAGCGAAACATGAGTCGTTCCATCTGTCGGCAAATAAACATAGCGGTAGCCCTCGCATACAGACATCGGCGGCAAAACCTCTTTTCCCAATGGGTACTCTCTGCCGTCAAAGAGATACCGTTCCAGATAAATCACATTGCCGCCCACATTTCGGATATAAATTGCAGGCACACTTTGATCCGGCTGTATACCGTCGGCACTTTTCAGCGTAATCGGCTGCGTCAGCAAATACAGATCCACCTTGTTCTGCGCCTCTGCCTGCCATTTGCTGAGTTCGTACTGCTTTCTACCGATTTGAATACTGGAAATCAATGCAAGAACAGATACAATAAACGAAAAGAAATGGATGGAGTTAGTACATAATGATGGAAAATGATGTGCTGACGATGAGAATATGCAAAGGCATAATAGAAAGAAACTGGGTTTTGGCGCATTATCAAATCCGTGCCGTCCAAGAAGGCCGAGTCGCTCAAGGCATGGCTTGCCATGGTGGGCCGTGAGAGGATCTGGATGCGCTGCTGCAGGATCTGCTCACTGAGCTGCCTCCGGAGTTCCTTGCGGCGTGCAGTGCGGCGGATATGCAGGTGCTGTGAGCGGAAAACAATCAACCGAACAGAAAAAGGGCGAAACCATACGGTTTCGCCCTTTGTTTGTTGAAAACGGAGACGGTCGATCGGCTCCGGCTTAGTAGCTGACAATCAATCCGCCGCGCTCGGCGTAGTAGCTGCAGAGCCCGCGGGTCGGCAGGATCTCGATGCTGGTATTTTCCCAGATATCCAAAATGCTGTCTTTTAGCGTCTGAGCCAGTGCGAGATTATCACAATGGCTGATCGCGACATTTCCGCCGATGAATCCGTGCTCCTTCATGGTGCTGACCAGCGTCTGTACGACCTTTTTCGCACCGCGTGCCTTGCTTTCAAAGGCGATCTTCCCCTCGTCGCTGCCGCTGCCGATGCCCCAGATGCCGAGAGCCTTGGCGAGCATACCCGTCAGACGGTGGATGCGTCCGTTCTTGATCAGGTTGTCAAACGAGGAGAGCGCAAAGAGGATTTTGGTTTTCTGTAGAAAATTTCTGGCGTGCGCCGCAATATCGTCAAGGGCAAGGCCTTGACGGATCAGGCGCTCGATCTCCTTTACGCAGAGCAGAACCTCCGGTCCGGTGGATAAGGAGTCCAGAATGACGATCTTTTTATCCGGATCTTTCTCCAGCGCCATATCTCTTGCCGCAAGAGCGCTGTTCATGCTGCCGGACAGCTGCGAGGAAATGGTGATCGCGATCGCGCAGTCCGCCTGTTCAAACTGCGCCAGCCATGCGTCCGGCGTGGGGCAGGAGGTGTGGCCGGCCGAGTGTTCCTGCTCCATGGCGGAGAGCATTTCCATCGTATCCAGATGCTCGTCATCGACAAAATCCCGCTCCCCGATGCGGATGGTAAACGGCACACTGGTCAGCCGGATCCTTCCGTCCGGACTGGTGGAAGGGAGCAGATCACAGCTTGAATCCGTAATAATGTTCCAGTTCATATGGTTTTTCCTTTCTCTCTTACCGAAAATTTTCAGTGTTATTGTGGTGAAAGCGCTCTCTCTTGCAGTCGGTCGATCTGCACCGCACACAGCAGCCGGCCTGTCCTGCACACTTTCCTTCATAAAACAGAAAATGCCTTAATGTTGTATTCATTATATAATAGAACGCGCATTTGATAAATAAAAAGTTTTACAGAGGTTTGCAGATGCCGGTATGGCCGTCAGCGGGTCAGATATTGCAGGATCAGCACAAGGATCAGCATATGTACGGGATAAAAGGCATAGCAGGCATACTGGAACGGCTTGCTGTGATAGCCCTGCCGTCCGCGGTACAGCCAGATGGGGATGAGCGCCAGAAGTGCAAACCCCTGCTGACAGATCTCAAATTCCATGCCGAATATATGGACGGGATACAGCAGACCGCCCAGCAGCTGCACATTGACCCAGTAGAGGGCGAGAAGCTGTCCGGCCAGACACCACCACTTCCGTCCGCGGAAGAAGTAGAAGATAAAGATCGTCAGCACGCCGGTGCCGTAGTAGTCCACCATGCTCAGGGTGCCCAGCACTGTGCCGATCAGCACAACAAGCAGGGCGGTGAGCAGATACAGCCATGTTTTCTGCTTTTTGCGCACGGTTTCCATCAGATGAATGCCCAGAAGACCGAGCAGCAGCGTCCAGATCACGTTCTGGTGCACCGGATAAAACCAGGTTCCGCCGTACATCAGGTCGAACGGCACTTCGGAGAGCACGGCAAACAGCGCAAGCCGCAGGGCGTATTTCCGGAAGTTGTGGGTGTGAAAATATCCTTCCACCGCCATGAATGCGAAGATGGGAAAGGCCAGCCGTCCGGCACACGTCAGCCAGTCCTGCGCGGGCAGGAGGGTCGCCCAGAGATGATCCATCAGCATCAGCACCATGGCGAGAATGTGAAGTGCCGCGGCGCTGAGGGAAAAACGGCCGGAGGCGGGAGTGGACAGGTTGTTGGTTGACATACGGGTACTCCTTTATCTAGTAATCGCGAGGGAGGACACAGGAATGTGCTCTGCATTTATTATATACAGAAGAGCGGACAGCCGCAATGCCGCAGCGATAAACTTTTTGTGAATATCCGCGAGGCGGACACGGCGCACAGACGGAAAACGCCCTGCCGACCGGTGCGGGCAGGGCGAGAAAAGCCGGAGATACAGATTCCCGGCACAGCATTGCAGCCATGCCGGGAACGGTTGAGGGATCATGAAGATCAGAAAGTTACAGCTCACCGCGCGCTTCGCGCTCTGCGAGTTCTTTCATGATAGCGGGATACTTTTTGTCGAGCTGATACAGTATGCCGACGATCAGAACGATGGTTTCGGAAAGATACAGCGTGCTGTACATCCACGAGTCGTTATGGAACACATACTTGCAGTAGTACGGCAGAATCGTGCCGACAACAGCCTGATTGGTGCTCTGGAACATCCAGAGCAGCAGGACAGCGATTGCGGCCCAGATGCTCATTACCTTGACCCAGGCAGACTGATTGTTGCCAAACGTTGCACGCTACGTCACCGCCGCCGTAAGCCAGGCGTGTCAGAATATTGATTTTTCCGTTTTCAGAAACAGGTCGTGTAGGCAGAACCGCCTCTGCCTGCATGGTTGGATTGGTTTTTACGAAACATTCTCTCCTTCTCTGGTTTCGCTTCCAATTTACAGCCGCCCCAATAAAATGCACCTGATCAATGCTGCGTTTTCCGGCCTGCTGCAAGCGGATAGGATTGTTTAGCGTGCAGCCTGCCTGCTTCACAGAGATCGTGCCTCGAAATTTACATCTTTTGCAGGGCGCAGACCGTATCGGTTATCATAGCACGAATTAACATGAATGGCACGAAATTCTTGTATATTATATACAAAAATCTTAATATATTTTGTGCGATGGGTAAAATAAATAGTTAATAATGCACAATTTATAATAAAAAATGCGCGTAATAGTTAAAAAACGATGCAAACCGAGAACCGGCAAACCTATCTAAGCTGATGACCTCGCTTCCGAACATCGTGATCGCGGTCGCGGTTGCACTGCGCTTCTGCCGCGTTGCAGAAGGCGATGTATTCGACTTCGTTCGGACACCGTACCGCACGTTGAAGTGCCCAAAAAGTTAGACAAATAGTTTTAACAAAAATTGCAAGCGTCGTTGCAGATGGCATTGACAGCGTCAGAGCAGTTCGGTATCAGCATGCTGGAGCTGGGTAAGAGAATGGAATGGAAAAAAATACATAGTACAAAGTTTTTCGCTATTATTATATATCATGTTTTTCCTGTGAAATTATAATTCTACTTCAATCTCAACAATGGAATAAAGGCAGTTCAGACGAGATTATTAAATTTCAGTTTTGAATGAAAATTCTATGTTTGGAGTGAAAATTATGACGAACAAACAGGAAAAGATGATATGTAATACCTTTGGTATCTCGAAACTCAAACCGTTTCAGAAAAAGGTAATCACAGATTTATCCGATGGTAAAGATGTACTCGGTTTAGCACGAACCTCCGAGGGCAAGTCGATCTGCTTTCTCTCGATGATTACCCTGCACCCGAATGGTCTGCTGATTGGTATTCTCCCAACCGTTGCACTCATGCATGATCTGGTGCAGCGTTGCAAGGACAGTAAAATCCGAGCGGGCTGTCTGTACAGCGAAAACAGGGAGAATACCAATACAATCGAACAGCTGACACATCGTAAACTCCAGGCACTCTTTGTTGCGCCGGAACGGCTGAGTGATCCTCACCTCTGGAAGGCAATTCAGAAGAATAGCGTACATACAGTCGTTGTGGACGAGGTACACTGTCTGACGGAATGGGGCAATGAATTTCGTCCGATGTACCGCAATATCGGTAAATTCATCAAGGATTTGCCCGCATCCCCTGTTATTGCTGCTTTCAGCGCAACTGTTACGCCGGATGATATTTCATATATTGCGAAAAGTCTACGCATGAAAAATCCTGTCGTACATATCGGCAAGCTCAAACGTTCTAATCTCTCCCTCAAGAAAGCATTTGTGAAAAATGATGCTGCTCGTTATGCGAAAGTCAGAAAAGCGATTCAGAAATGCGGCAGTAAAGGGAAAATTGTTATCTACTGCACCCGTGTTTGCGATGTGGAAGATATGCGTGACTTTCTGATTGAGGATTGCGATATTTCGGCTTCTGCTATTGCTCTCTGCCACAGCAGGCTGTCTAACCGAGCCGAGCAGGAAGCGCGCTTTCGTTCCGGTAAGGCACATATCATGATTGCAACTTCCGCCTTTGGTATGGGCGTGAATATTTCGGATATTCGCCTGATTATTGTCTCTCAACTGCCGTTCAGCGTCGCGTCATTCTACCAGATGGCAGGCCGGGCCGGGCGCGACGGCAAACGCGCAAAGGCACTGCTGCTCTGGAATGACGCCGATTTTCAGATGAACCTTGACATTATCTCTGACACGGATGATCGTGCAGTTGAAGCCGCCAATGAACTGTATGCGATTTGTGAATCAGCAGACGATCTGCATGACACAGTAATCGGCTGTTTTGCGAAAGGCGGTGTGTGAAATGGATTTTCGTTACGGTATCCATACGATTGAATTATTCCACAGACTGTCCAAAAAGAGCTTTAACAAGGTGTTTCAGCACCTGAAAAGTCTGCATTTCGGCAAACTCTACCCAGACGCGACATATCATTCTGACAAAGGCATCGAGAAGTATATCTGCACCTCGTACTGCGGTCAGGGTGTCGTACTTTATCTGTACAAGCAGAAGCGCAGCAAGAACAAAACGAGCAAAAATATTGCCTGTTCTATTCGTTTCCGGCTTAATCCGCACACTTTGTTGCACGGAGAATATTCACCCAAGAAAGTGTTCACCGCGAAAGAAAACCAGCTGAAATCGCTTGATAACCGGATGACCGGTCTGCTGCGTGAAATCGGTCTGGACTGCGAGTTCGAACAGCTGACGCTCTCGCGTATCGACTGCTGTCTGGACTACTTTCCCGAGTCGCAGAAATGGGTCGATGAGGCGCTGCGTGTCATTCGACGCAGCCCGTACATGAAGCAGTACAAGCTGTGCACATTCGGCAAAGGATTCCCCAATCGCAAGGAAAAGAACGCGCATTCGTGGCGTATTTGCTGCAAGACGACCACATTGACGGTCTATGACAAAACATTTCAGCTGATGGAGGCGGACTTGCTGGAGCAGTATGATGCGCCGATGCTTCGGTTCGAGGTGTCCCGTTCGGGAGCGAAGTTCAAACGTGGCCTGTCCGATGAAGTCAAGGGCAGCAACAAGGAAATCCTGAAAAACGTGATGAATGAGTCGGAGAAAACCATTCACTCATATAAAGAATTACAACGCTATTCCGAAAAAATACAAAATTCCACCGGAACAAGACCAATGCGGCAGCTATGGCTTCCAGAAAGTTAAGTTCTGCAAGCTGCATAACTTCATTTACAAGGAGCAGAAAAAAGCAAATTCTCTTCCGCTCCGTACTGTTCATTTTACGTTTCCCCTCGTGAGATGTATATGCTGCTACTGAATTTAGTTATATTTTTATGCTATTTGCGTAAATGCCGAAATATATTTCTGTATGGTATGGAATGCCCAAGGTTCATTACAGTCAATATCACACCTATATGCGTGCAAAATCGCCTCCCTCGCAAGCGGTTTCGATTACTTTTCATCATGCCTACGCGCAAACATAAAGGCCGGAGAACCACCATTGCTGATGGTTCTCCGGCTGTATTGGGGGAAGAAAAGGTGTCAAATGCGGTCCATGATGTAGTCTCGCAGGAAGTGTGTGCGCGCGGCGCCGGGATCAAGACTGCTGTTTAACCTTTTATGACACATAGCTGCCGCTATCGCGCACGCCGAGAATATTCAAATGGTTTTCGTCCGCTTCTGCGGTATTCCCTCCTCAAGATCATCTGACATTTTCCGCCCGAATATGCTATACTGAAGATACTACATGCAAAAGAGGAAAAGAGTTATGCAAATTCAGCAGCTTACCTACTTTGTCGCCATTGCGGAGCAGGGCAGTATCAACAAGGCCGCGGAGAAGCTGTTTGTCACGCAGCCCAATCTGAGCAAGGCCATCAGCAATCTGGAAAACGAGCTCAAGGTGCGTATTTTCAACCGCACGAACAAGGGCGTTGCGCTGACTGACGAGGGCAAAAAGCTCTACCAGTACGCGCGCACGATCATCAACCAGATGGAGCTCATTCAGGGCTTATCGGAGAAAGAGCACGCGCCGGTGCTGTCTATTGCCTCCTATCCAATCATCACAATGGGGCGTCTGATGGCGAAGTTCTACAACAATTACCACGATAATCGCGTGGCGCTCAAGCTGGTGGAAAACCGTCTGCAGCAGGTGATCGAGAGCGTGGAGCATGGCGAAGCGGAGATTGGCTTTGTGATGAGCAACAACGTGCAGGTGAAGGAGCTCAAGCACATGCTGAAGTTCAAAAACATTCAATTCCACGCGCTGGGCACGGACACCTGGTACGCAAACCTCGGTCCGAACCATCCGCTGTATCATGCGTCTGAGGTGACGATGGAGCAGCTCCTGCCCCATCCGTTCGTCCGCCTTCCGGATGATTATTTTTCCAATCTGAGCTTTTATCTGGAGATTGACGGCGTGCGTCTCGAGCAGTTCAAGCGTGTTGTTTACGTCAACGACAGCGCGGCCATCCTGTCGCTGCTGCGCTCGACCGATGTGGTTCGTCTCGGTCCGGGACTGAGCGCGCCGGACTTCGCGGAGTACGGCATCCGCACCATTCCGATCCGAAACTGTCAAGTACAGATCAATGTAGGCTGGATTCAGCGCAGCCGAGAAATGCTGAGCACAGAAGCACAGGCATTTGTAAAGATGCTGGAGGAGCTTTACCCAAAAAATGAGAAATAAGACGTTTCGAGGGTTATAATAAGCTATTCCGTTTTGTTATGGCTGGGTTATAACAAAAGCAGAATGGACAAAAAAGCGCAGAATGGTATACCGAATAGTGTCAAAGTAAGGGCGCTGTGATTTAGTCACAGCGCCTATTCTTTTGTCTGTTTTTCATGAAAAGCGGGCGTGAAACTGTACATGAATACTATTCCGTTTCGGTTATAACGTCACTATAACTTTTATGATTTGGACAGACATAACAAATTTATGATACGGTATAGACACAGAAAGGAATGAGGCTTATGACACCGATCAGCGCACTTGCGATTCTGTTCTGCATCTACGCAGTCAGCGATCTGATTGCGCAGAAGACCAAAGCAATATTCTCCACGGTGCTCAGCATTGCAATCCTGCTGCTTGCAGGCTTCTGGAGCGGCATCCTGCCGCGCACACTGATCGACGATGCGCAGATCACCGGGTTCGGCAACA
Organism: Butyricicoccus sp. OF27-2pH9A; assembly: GCF_027693185.1. Taxonomy (NCBI): domain Bacteria; kingdom Bacillati; phylum Bacillota; class Clostridia; order Eubacteriales; family Butyricicoccaceae; genus Butyricicoccus; species Butyricicoccus sp. OF27-2pH9A. The sequence goes on along the minus strand of NZ_JAQEXK010000008.1, from coordinate 87,530 downwards.
TCATCGCCGGCCTGCTCATCGTGTCGCTCGGCACGACGATCGACTTCGCGGAGCTGCGTCGGCAGTGGAAGGTAGTCGTCACCGCGCTGTGCGGCGTGTGCGGCGCAGTTGCAGCAATCGTACTGATTGGACGACCGTTCATTGGCAGCGAGATGGCGATCGCCGGCGCACCGATCTTCGCAGGCGGCAGCGCGGCAACGCTCATCATGACGAGCACGCTCAAGGAGATGAACCTCACGACGGCGGCGACGTTCTGCATCGTGCTTTACGTGACGCAGAAGTTCATCGGCGTACCGATCGCGTCCCTTCTGCTGCGGCACACCGCAAAGCTCATCCGCGATGACGCGGTGCTCGTGGAGCAGTACAGCACTTTGCAGGAGGAAAACGACGCGATGCATCACGGTCCGCTGCATCTGCCGAAATGCTGCGAGCGTCCTTCGATGTATTTCGCCAAGCTGGCAGTCGTTGCGGTCATCGCGTACTATGCGTCCAAGCTGACCGGCGGTGCGGTTCACTACTTCGTCATGTGCCTTATCATGGGCGCGGTGTTCTTCGCACTGGGCTTTCTCGATAAAAGCATCCTCGGAAAAACGCAGGCCTCTAGCCTGATCACGTTTTTCGTTACCATTCTGATCTTTTCCAATCTGGCGCAGACCACGCCGGAGCAGGTGCTGTCCGTTCTGCCTGCGCTGCTGACCGCAGCGGCCTGCGGCGTTTTGGGAACCATGGCGGCCGCGCTGCTGTGCGCTAAGCTGCTGCACATACCGGTCAGCCTTGCGGCGGCCTACGGCATCAGCTGCACGTTCGGCTTCCCGACCACCATGCTCATTCCGCAGGAGGTCTCCGAGGCGTTCGGACGAAACGAGAAGGAAAAGAAAGCGATTTTGAATTTCCTGCTGCCGAAAATGCTGACGGCAGGCTTCGTCACCGTTACCATCGTGTCCGTACTCATTGCAGGCGCGGCGGTGAAGATGCTGTGAACTGAGCCCCGGCACAACGGGCTTTCAATAGAGGAGGTATACGAAAATGGAGCAAATTTACACGCAGATTCGTCAGTACATCGACGAGAACCGACAGCCGATGCTGAATCTTTGGCGCGATTTGGTGAACACGGAGAGCGGCACGACGCAGGTCGACGGCGTGAACGCGGTTTGCAGCATCCTGCGCCGCGAGATGGAGAACGCCGGCATCCACACCCGTGTCCGTGCCATTCAGAACTCCGGTGACATGCTCATCGGCGAGTGGAACCCCGGCAGCTCTGAAGCGCCGCTTCTGCTCATCGGCCACATGGACACCGTGTTCAAGGAGGGCGCGGCGAAGGAAAATCCGTTCCGCGTAGACGAGAACGGCATGGCGCACGGCCCCGGCGTGCTGGATATGAAGGCCGGTCTGGTCATGGCACTGTACACGGTCAAGGCGCTCGACAGCGTGGACTGGAAGGAACGCCCGATCAAGTTCATCTTCGCAAGCGACGAGGAAAACCTGCATATGCGTTCGGACGCGAAGGAGATCTTCGCAGAAGAGGCGGCAGGCGCGCTCGCGGCGTTCAACTTCGAGACCGGCTACATGGACAACCGCTTCGTGGTCGGCCGCAAGGGCGGCGGCCCGGTCAGCATCAGGATTCACGGCAGAGCATCCCACTCGGGCATTGCACCGGAGAAAGGCCGCTCGGCGGTGCTCGAGGCAGCGCACAAGATCGTTGAGATCGAGTCGCAGAACGACATCATGCGCGGCAGACTGATGAACTGCGGTATGGTGGACGGCGGCATCGGTGAGAACACCATCCCCGACTCGTGCGAGGTGCGCATCGGCATCCGCTTTCCAAACGCGGAGGTGCGCGACGAAATTTTTGAAATCCTGCACCGCGCAACCAATCACAACTCGGTGCCGGATACGACGGCGGAGCTCGATCTGAGCCGCGTCATGCAGTGCATGGATACAACTGACGGCGTTATGGCGCTGTTCCGTCATCTGCAGCGCACCGCACAGGACTGCGGCTTCGGTGAGATCGACTGCTTCCAGGTCGGCGGTCTTTCGGACTCCGGCATCACGGTAGCGTGCGGCGTGCCGACGGTATGCGGCATGGGCGTGCGCGGCGAGGGCAATCACACCCCGAACGAATATGCGGAAGTAGAATCGCTGTTTCAGCGCAGCGTGCTTGCGGCGTGCGCAGCGTATACGCTGAACGACGATTTTGCCAACACTGCCGAATAAACGGCAGATAAGGGATAAGGAGGTATAAACTCATGGCAAACAAAGAGAAACAGGCGGAAAACAAGGAAAAGATCGGTATCGGCGCATGGCTGGCACTGATCGTCCTCATTCTCGTGCTCTCCGGTGCGTTCCGCACGGCGGAAGGACCGATCAAGGTGCTTGACTTTACTAATCTGGCAGGCTCGTTCGGACAGATCGGCGACACAGGCGCGAACCTCATCGGCAAGGGCGGCACCGGCGCGAAGGACGGCTTCATGGCAGGCTTCAATCTGATTCCGGCAGTCATGTTCTTCTGCGGCCTGCTCGGTGTATTCGAGCAGCTCGGCGCATTCAAGGCGTCGGATATCCTGTTTCGTCCCTTGCTCCGCCCGCTGCTCGGCATCCCGGGCAAGTGCGGCATCGCATTCATCTCGAGCTTTACCGGTTCGGACGTTGCGGCCGTCATGACCCGTGAGCTGTACGCGGACGGTGAGATTACGGACGACGAGCGCACGATTTTCGTAGCGTATCAGTACGCAGGCTCGGCGTGCATCAACAACACCATCACCGGCGGCGCACCGCTCGTGGCGATCTGCCCGGTGGCACTCGGTCCGTGCATCGTCATCATGTTCGTCTGCAAGCTGATCGGTGCGAACATCGTCCGTCTGATTCTGCGTGCAAAGCGCGGCAAGGCATAAGGAGGTAACGGAAATGAGCAATCAGGCAACCAATACAGCGGCTGCGGCCGCACCCGCAAAGGCAAAGAAACCTTCAATCGTAGATACCTTCCTCAAGGGCTGCGCAAAGGGCTTCAAGGTCGGCATTGAAAATATCACCCCTGCGATGATTCTCGGCTATGTACTGGTGTACATTCTGAAGGAGACCGGTCTGATGGACATTCTCGGCACGGTCATGTCGCCGGTCATGGGACTGTTCGGTCTGCCGGGCGAGGCTTTCGCGGTTCTGATCTCGGCGTTCTTCGCCAAGGCCTCCGGCTGTGCGACCGCCGCTTCCATGTATGAGGCAGGCGCGCTGACGCTCGGTCAGGCGTCTATGATGCTCCCGGCATGTATCCTGATGGGTACGCTCATCGGACACTATGCGCGTATCGTGCTCGTAACCGACACCAACAAGAAGTGGCATCCGCTGCTCATCGGTGTCTGTCTGCTTGATGCGGCTATCAGCCTTGTCATCATGCGCGTCATTCTGGCGGCAATGGGCGTTCAGTAAAAGGAGGCCGAGCATATGCTTTCCAAGTTATCGCGTCGGCGCGGCCTTCAGCTCGAAGCGCTCGGCAGCGTGCTGATCTGCACGGTCATGCTGGCCGACCGGTTCCTGTTTACGCTTCAGGACGGCTTTGTCCTCACCATAGCCATCATTTCCGCCGTGCTGCTGACGATCGGCATCCGCGTGGTCAAGCGGCACGACGAGAAAAATCAGAACTGATCCTTCGGGCGTTCCTGATACCCCAACCGCCCGAATTCACACCTCTTTTTGAAAAGGCCTGCGCTGTCAGGCCTTTTCTGTTTCTCCTCCCATTTTGCACAGCAGCGATCTGGTCAGCTACACGATTTCAGACCGTCCGGTACTGAGACCATGCTGAACGAGGCATTTGCAAAAATAAAAAATCCCCGATTAAATCGCAAGGTCAGCAAGTTCGGCTGACCTTGGGTTAAACCGAGGATTTTTTTAATTCTGCTTATTTTTTCGCCTTGCTGCCGACCAGATAGCACACAGCGGCAATGATCATGCCGTTGATGGATGCGATACCCCACGGGACCAGATTTGCCACCACAGCGCCCAGCACAACGCCGAAAACCGCAAACCAGTTGACGTTTTCGGTTACTTCAACGTCCTTGTACTTCTCACGGTCCATGAAGAAGCTCATCACCAGAATGATGCCGACCGGCGGCAGTGTGCAGTTGAGGATATTCAGCCAGCCGCAGAAGTTCCAGTACAGCCAGACCGCAAGCACGGTGCCGATAATACCGGAAACCAGCACCATCGGCTTCTTTCTCTGGCCGAAAATATTCGCCAGACCCAGACCCGCCGAGTACAGTGCATTATCGTTCGTGGTCCAGATGTTGAGACCGAGGACCAGAATCGCCAGATAGAACAGACCGAGGTTGATCATAACCTCAAAAATGTCATTGCCGCCGACGTAGACCGACGAAATACCGCCGAAGAAAAACATCAGCGAGTTGCCGATAAAGAACGCGATAACGGTCGTGATCGCACCAACCTTGCCGTTGCGGGCAAAGCGGGAGAAGTTCGGCGTTGCCGTGCCGCCGGAGACAAACGAGCCGATAACCAGACCGGCGCCGCCGACAACGGTCAGCGTACCGCTGGACTTGGCAAACTGATCAATCAGCGTGCCGTTGCCCTGTTTAACTGCCATCACCATGGCAACCGTACCCAGGATTGCAACCAGCGGAACCGCAATATAGCTGATGAGCGTCAGCGATTTGATGCCGAAATACGCCGAGGCCGTCATGCACACACCCGCAATGATAACGAGCACCCATTCTGCCGCTGTGCTGCCGCCGAGCAGCTCATTTGCAACCGGAATGGCAAACATGGCGATACCGACGCCGAACCAGCCGATCTGCGTAAACGAGATCATCGCGCTCGGCAGGTACGAGCCTTTTGCACCGAAGGCTTTGCGTGCCAACAGGTCAAGGCTCATGCCGGTTTCCGCGCCGACGTAACCGAGCAGACCGGTGTACAGGCTCAGGATCAGGCCGCCGATGATCATGGAGATGATAAAGCCGCCGAAATCCAGTCCGTCTGCCAGCTCCTTGCCGACCCACATGCTGGCCGAGAAGAAGGTGAAGCCCAGCATGATCATGAACATGGTTACGATGCCGCGGCGCGCATAATGCGGCACAGCCGCTTCCACAAAGTCGATATCGACCGGTGTGTTGTCATTTTTCATAGATTTTATCCCCTTTTTGTGTATTGGTCAAAGAATGTACTTTTTGAGCGTCGTGGTGAACTCGTCAATGCGCTGACGCGCGATCTCCTCCAGCGTTACGTCCTTCAGGCTCTCGACAAAGCCGCGCTCCTGCTGATACAGCCAGCGCGTCAGCTTTGCATCCAGCTTTTCATAATGGCAGTCCTTCAGCCAGTCCTCATAGGAAATCGGCAGCGCATGACCCAGTTTTTCCTCCAGCAGCGCCTGCTTGTCGATCTTGTCGGCACGCGCGAGAATGCCGTTCCAGAATTCCAGCACCTCTTCAATATGCTCGTGGATTTCATAGCGGCGTGCGCCGCCATCGTAGATCGTGCACTTCTCAAACAGCGGATTCTGCATGGAAAGCGTCTGACGGCGGAACTCCGGCGCCACGATGCCGCCCTTCCAGTAAAAGTCGATGAGCGCACGGTTGATGCCGGAAACGCCCTTGTCGCCTTCCTCGTAGCAGCTGAAAACGCCCTCGTAGTACACGGTGATGAAGCCCTCAAAGTCCGGCCAGTAGGTGCGGATTTCTTTGGTCAGTTTTTCGAGAATCTCAATGCCCTGGGTACCGCCGATGGTAAACAGCAGAATGTTGCGCAGCTTGGCGCCCTGCTTGCGGTAATAGTCGGTGACATAGCGCAGGCACTGCACAAGCGTCTCGCCCGAGGCGATGATATCGCCGATCATCAGCGTGCTGTTGGGCACCATGGTCAGCTTGCAGTACTTGATATCAAGCGACATCTCATCATTCTCGCCAAACACGCGCTCACTGGACATAAAGCTGATGTCATGCACGCGGATATGCTCCTTATAGCAGCTTTCCTCGAGCGGGTAGTTGAGTGCGCCGCGCAGAATGGACAGAATGTTCGCCGAAGTGATCTTTTTCTGCTCCTTGAGGTAGTACATCATCTGCGAGGTAGCTGTTACGAGTGACGCATACACCTCGTAGCCGACAACCTCCGGATGGTTCATCAGCTTGCGGGTCTCGGCTTCCGAGACGATGTAGTATTCATTGACAAAACTGCCGCCCGCCAGACGGTAGCAGTCCACACCCTGATCGCTGAATTCCGGTACGATATGGACATCATTCCAATTTTCGATCATATCAGTTTCCTCCCTAAAAAAAAGGGACCGACTGCCATTTTTACGGGCAGAAGGTCCTTAGTTTTCATCGTTTTCCTATTTGATTCAATGGAACGCCGCATGTTCTTTTTTTACACAGCATATCCGTCCATCCCCTCTTTTTCGACTTCATTTTACTGAATTTATTATACGGGAGAAGCCATGCCGTTGTCAACAGCTTTGCAAGCCTCAGGCCGGATTTCTTACTTATAATCCGCATTCAGAAACAGCGGCTTAATCGTAGAAATCTCGGCGTATTCCTCCTGCGAGACCTGTATATCCGCATTCATGGTCTGCAGATCGGCCTTGACGACCTCGAGCGCCTCCATGACGTTCAGTGCATGTCCTTCCGCAATGGCCTGCTGCATGCGGCGCAGCACGATCGGGTGCGCGTACCGTGCGGGCAGCGGAAATGCCGGAAACCGATCAATATAGTTCTGCATCTGTACCCGCGCCTGCTTATCCCCGCGCAGAACAGCCGCATTGTTGTTGCGTGCCGTCGGCAGCAGGCGCCATCCGCCAAACAGGAAAGCTGCCGCCAGCAGGCACAGCAGCAGGTATCCGCCGGAGAAACCGCGGCACACGAGCGACACCACGCCGTAAATCAGCGCCGCCGCCCCGAGCACCATGATCGCTGCAGCCGCCCACCGATATCCTGCACTCCTGCTCTGGTAGTTGCGCCGCCGTTTAGCTGCACGACTGAGCCGCTTGTACAGCTCAGGTTTGCGCTCGAGGTACGCGATCGCATTCTCCAGCTCCTCAATCTCCCGCTCGGCGCGGATGCTGAGCGGCGGTCGTCGGCGTTCTTCCGCCCTCCGGCGCTCGCACTCGACCTCGAGTTCTGCCTCCTCTTCCTCGCTGACGCACGGAATCTCCGGATGCATCTTGTGCAGCACGCGCAGCAGCTCGTCAATCTGATCCTCGTACTTGAAACAGCACACCTGCTGCAGACCATTATCGTACTCCACAAGCAGACAGGCTCTGCCTGCAAGCACACCTCGGACACCGCCGGTGCCTTCTTCTATAAACTTAAATGCCCGCGTAATGGCGGAAAACGGCACATAATAATGCCGGTCAATAAAATAACTGTTCAAATACAATGCCCGGCGGCCAACACCGCACGGACCGATCCGGCGGCAGTGCTGCTTATCGCGGACAAGCGAAGCGTCATCGAGCATGGTTCTGCTGAGCGGACGCGGTTTAAAAATCATATCCATCACCTGTAAATATTGTAGCACAAAAGCGTGGATTCAGCCACCCGATCCCATAAGAAATCCTGCTGCATCGGTTCTTTATGAAAACCGACAAATTCTCTCTTTCAGACAAACCGTTTTTGGCATACTATCCAAAATCATAGTATTCCTATTGACAATCAGGTTATTCAAGTCTATACTTTCAACTACTTAAACCAGATAGGATTTATATGAATTGAGGGGAGAGCCTGTCATGAGCCGAATGTACTGTATGAATCGCTGCTGTATGTGTATGCACCGCTGCTCGTGTATGCGTTCCCTTGTGACCTGGCGAATGTGCGAATAACGCGCACTAACCATCCTGGCGGAAAGCATACGCTTTCCGCCATTTTTTGTCGAAAGGAGTTCTCTCTTGTGAAGCATTTTGTTAAATCGCTGCCAGTTCTCTCCATTCTGCTGGCGCTCGCCTGCGATATTCTGCTGCCGGATTCCGCGCAGCATCCTGCCGCAGCGCACCCTTATTTTACATGGACGCTGCTCATCGGACTGGCCGTGTATGTGATTGCCCTGCTGATATCGCTCGGCAACACCAAGGTGCGCGATAAGCTGTCGTACAGCGCACTGTTCTATGCAGGAGCGGTTCTGGTGCTGAACATCCTCAACCTGCTGACCGCCAAGTTTGCGATTCTGCCGGTGCTGTACTTTCCCTCGCTCGACCGTGTGTTCGGCGTTCTCGTTGAGGACAGCGCGTTCCTCGCGACCTGCCTTGCATACTCCGCACGCCTGCTGTTCTTCGGCTGGGTCAGCGGTGCAGTCGTTGGCGTGCTGACCGGTATCGCCATCGGCTTCAACAAGACCTTCGCCTACTGGGTACAGCCGCTCGTCCGCGTGCTCGGCCCAATCCCGTCCACCGCGTGGATCCCGCTGGTGCTCATCGCTTTCCCGACTGCGGTTTCCGCCAGTGCCTTCCTAATCGCGCTGGCTGTGTGGTTCCCAACCACCGTGCTCACCAGCAGCGGCATTGCTTCCATCCCCAACCCGTACTTTGAGGTCTCCTCGACGCTTGGCGCGGGCAGCTTCTACCGCATTGCCAAGGTCGGCATTCCGGCGGCTATGCCGCATATGTTCCTCGGCCTGTTCAACGGCACCTGCTCGTCGTTCATCACGCTGGTCACCGCCGAAATGCTCGGCGCCAAGTACGGCATCGGCTGGTACATCAACTGGCAGAAGGAAATGATGGCATATGCCAACGTATATGCCGGACTGATCATCATTGCAGTCACCTTCTTCATTCTCATCACGCTGCTGTTCAAATTCCGCGACCGCGTGCTCGCATGGCAGAAAGGAGTTATCAAATGGTAGGAAGTATTTCGATTTCGGGTGTATCCAAGCATTTTGTCAATCCCACCGGAGAGCGCATTACCGCTCTCGACAATGTTTCGCTCGATATTCCCGCCGGTTCGTTCGTTTCGCTGATCGGACCGTCCGGCTGCGGCAAGTCCACGCTGCTGCGTTTGATCTCCGGTCTGATTCCGATGGACGACGGCAGCCTGACGCTCGACGACGCACCCATCAAGGCCCCCGGTGCAGACCGCGGCTTCATGTTTCAGGAGCACACGCTGTTCCCGTGGCTGTCGATTTATGATAACATCGCGTTCGGTCTGCGTGCCCGCGGCATCTACAAGCAGGAAAAGGACCGCGTAGACGAATTTATCGAGATGGTCGGCCTCAAGGGCTTCGAGCATTCGTATCCGCACCAGCTTTCCGGCGGCATGTGCCAGCGCGCGTCTCTCGCAAGAGCACTCGTTGGCAAGCCCAAGGTGCTCCTGCTCGATGAGCCGCTCGGTGCACTCGATGCCTTCACCCGCATGAACATGCAGGACGAGATCCTGCGCATCTGGAAGGAAACCGGCATGACCGCCATCATGGTAACGCATGATGTGGATGAGGCCGTGTATCTTTCGGATAAGGTGATCGTTATGACACCCCGACCGGGACGCATCACCGGCACGCTGGATATCCGGCTTGCCCGCCCGAGAGCACGCAGCTCGGAGGATTTTCTTCACTACCGTGCGGAGATCCTTCGTCAGCTCCATTACGGCGGCACAATCAAAGAACCTAACTATTATATCTGATCTTGCATTAAAGAACGCACGTTCATTATTAGTATTTTCATTTCACATTACCCCTTGAAAGGACGGAAAACCATGAAAAAGAACGGTATTTTATTTCGAGTGTTCAGCGGACTTCTCGCAGCTGCACTGACACTCTCGCTTACCGCCTGCGGCGGCTCAAGCAGCAATTCGGACGCTTCCGCGGCAGCAGATTCCGCCGATTCCGGCGCAACCCACCTGCGTCTGATCTACTCTCCTTCTCTCTGTGCCGCACCGATGTACATCGCGATCGAGAACGGCTACTTCGAGGACGAAGGTCTGGACATTGAGCAGGTAACGGTTGACGCGGCACACGTTTCCGAGGCCATCGGCGCGGATCAGGTCGATGTCGGCATGGGTCTGATCGGCAAGCTGCTCCAGCCGCTGGAAAACGGCCTGCCCATCAAGTTCACCACCGGCATCCACACCGGCTGCATCAAGCTGCTCGTCCCCGGTGACAGCGACATCAAGAGCGTTGCCGACCTCAAGGGCAAGAAGATCGGCGTGCCGGGTCTGGCTGACGCGGCAACCGTTGTCTCCAAGCGCTCGCTGAGCGCGGCAGGTATCGGCGTGACCGACCAGAACATGGAGGTTGAATTCTCGGTTTACTCCCGCAACGATCTGGCACAGGCACTGCAGAACGGTGCCGTTGACGCGATCGCACTCGGTGATCCGGCGGCGTCCATCGCGGCAGAGCAGTACGGCCTGACCGCCCTCATCGACACCGCAACCGATCCCGAGTACAAGGACGAGTACTGCTGCGCAGCATTCGTCACCAGCAAGCTGGCTGAGGAGAACCCGAAGGCTGCAGCAGCCTTCACCCGTGCCGTACAGAAGGCATCTCAGTGGGTACAGGAAAACCCGGACGAGACCGCAAAGATCATCACCGAAAAGGAGTATGTCTCTGGTGATGTGGACTTCTGCGCACAGATTCTCAAGACCTACAACTACAAGCCTTCGGTTCAGGGCGGCTATGACGCACTTAAGCAGAACGCCGAGGAGCTGACCCAGATTGGCGTGCTCAAGGAAGGCACCGATGCGACCAAGTTCGCAGACAACGCCTATATCTTCTTCGATGATGTTCCGGATGCACCGGAGAGCGACGCTTCCACCGATACCGCCACTAAATCTACAAAGGCCTCCTCTGCCAGCTTCCAGCCGGCAGCAGCAGCCGAGGCTGAGGACGACTGCTGCAGCGGCAAAATCACCAAGCCTGCACAGGACACAAACACAAAGGCATAACATCGTTTTTACAGGGAGGAAAGGATTATGTCGGAACTGAAATGCACACACAGCTGCTCGGACTGCAGCAGACTCGGCTGCCGTTCGGCCAGCGAGGAACAATACCCGCCGTTCTGCCTGACGACGAACGTAGATAAGGCACTGCTCGAGGAAACACTTGAAATCTACCGCAACGACCCGGAACAGGGTCTGATTGCCCGCACCTCCGCGTGCATTGAAGGCGAGTTTTACGGCCGCCTGACCCGTGTCGAGGAAACCATCGAGTTCATCAAGCGCATGGGTTATAAAAAGATCGGCATCGCGTCCTGCGTCGGTCTGATGCGAGAGACTTCCATCTTCGCCCGTATTCTCAAGGCAAAAGGTATCGAATATTTCACGGTCGGCTGCAAGGTCGGTGCACAGGACAAGACCGAGATCGGCGTACCGAACGAGAAAAAGCTCAACGGCGGCTGCGGACACGAGTCCATGTGCAACCCGATCATGCAGGCCAAGACGCTTGCCGCGCACGGCTGCGATTTCAACATCGTGATCGGTCTGTGCGTCGGACATGATACCCTGTTTCTGCGCCACAGCAAGGTTCCGACAACGGTTATGATCGTCAAGGACCGGGTACTGCAGCACAATCCGGTGGCGGCACTGTACGGCGCACAGTCCATGTATTCGCGGTTTAAGGATTTGGGATTGTAAATTCGGCAAACCGGCTGAAATCTGTCACGATTCGGACTGCATCCCTGCGTTTTTACCCTTTGGACTTCACCGTCATCTCTCTTTCGCCGTTTTGAATGAAAAAACCTCCTGCCTTCTTCTGAAGACAGGAGGATTTTTCAGCTTAACCATAACATCGGGCAAAGCCAAGGCGTCTCATCTGGTTTTCTCTTTGCCGAGCGTTGAATACAGCACACCGAACACGATAAGCACCGCACCGGCAATAAAGCCGACCGTCATGTGCTCGTTCAGCAGCAGGACACCGAGCACCATCGAGGTGAGCGGCTGAATCGGGTAAAACAGAGAACAGGTGCTCGCCTCTGCACGGGAGAGACAGTAATTCCACAGCGAATGCGGAATGGTCGTGCAGAAAATCGCCACATAAAACAGCACAAGGATGTACTTCGCGTGCAGAAAGTCCATCTCCGGGTGGGTGATGATCTCGCGGAGCATCAGCGGCAGCGTGCCGATAGCGGCAACGTAAATACCGTAAGTCGTGACGGTCAGCGCATCATACTTCTGCGAGAATGAGCGCATGAACACGCTCAACGCACTCCACGTCAGCACCGAACCGAGCGAAAGCGCTATGCCGAGGATATGACCGCCGCCGGCGTCTCCGCCGACAATGCAGACCGCACCGGCAACCGCGCTGACAATGCAGACGACCTTCTTCATCGTCATGCGCTCATGCAGCAGCAGCACCGCAAAGAAGCAGATGGCGATCGGGTTCATGCAGTTGATGAGCGATGCCAGCGATGCGCCCGCCAGCTTGGTGCCGTACTGCTGCAGACCGATGGACAGCACATAGCCGCCCAGGCCAAACATGATAATGTATTTCCAGTCACCGCCCTTGATCCTGCGCGGCTTTCCGTTCGGGTCGGGTTTGCGCAGGCGCTGCAGGATGGTCATGGCAATGGCTGCGATGATGTAGCGCAGGCACAGCAGCGTGAACGGCTGAATCACATCGAGCAGTACCTTGCTCGCCGTGTACAGGCTGCCCCAGAAAATCGTGGTCAGCGCAAGCAACAGGCAGGTTGTTTTATCGTTCTTTTGTTGTTGCACAGTTTGTCAACTCCCCTTTTGTGCATTATGCTTTTATTATAGCACTACTTTGGCAGATTGAACATAGGACGATATGGTTTTTTAGTGATATTGCATTATACTACTCCCGCACGTTCTCTTCACTCTGAATCAACCGCACGATATGAAAAAAAGAGGACCCAAAGGTCCTCTTTCACCCAGTTTAGTAAACGTACTCGAACTCGAACTCTCCGATCACGACCGGAGCGCCCTCCTCGATGCCCATTTCCTCCAGCTTGGCGTAAATGCCTGCAGACTGGAGCATACGATCCATATACTGGCGGGATTCATAGTCGTCGATGTTGACCGAGCCCATAATCTTGTCCACCCATGCACCGGTGACAACGTAAGCGTCGCCGTCGCGCTCGATGGTCCAGTCGTTCTCGGTTGCGGCCTTCTCCTCGACCTCGACGAACTCCGGCTCGTAGATGAATACCGGCGGGAGCTGCTGCAGCTCATGCCACGTCAGGTTCATCAGCTCCTTGACGCCCTGATTGGTCGCCGCGGACAACTCCGCAAACAGGAAACCGCGCTCCTCTGCGTACTTGCGGATCTTCTCGACCGGCTCGCGGTCATCGCCCAACAGATCGGTCTTGTTGGCAACAATGATCTGCGGGCGTGCTGCCAGAAACTCGCTGTAGCCGGCAAGCTCTGCGTTGATCTTCTCAATGTCGTCGATCGGGTCGCGGCCCTCGCTGCCTGCCGCGTCAACCAGATGCAGCAGCAGACGACAGCGGTCAATGTGCCGCAGGAAGTCGTGGCCCAGACCGGCACCCTCACTTGCGCCCTCGATAATACCCGGAATATCGGCCATGACGAAGTTCTGCTCCTCACCGACCGAAACCACGCCGAGGTTCGGCACCAGAGTCGTGAAGTGGTAGTTTGCAATCTTCGGACGCGCCGCAGAAACCATGCTCAGCAGCGTGGACTTGCCGACATTCGGGAAGCCGACCAGACCGACATCGGCCAGCAGCTTCAGCTCAAGGATAATATCGCGCTCGACACCCGGCAGACCCGGCTTGGCAAAACGCGGTGCCTGACGCGTCGGCGTTGCAAAATGCGTGTTGCCCCAGCCGCCGTTGCCGCCCTTGGCTGCTACAAACGGCTCGCTGTCGGACATATCCTTCATGACCTGACCGGTTTTCTGGTCACGGATGATCGTGCCGCGCGGTACGCGAATGATCAGATCCGCACCGTCCTTGCCCTTGCAGCGCTTGCCGCCGCCCGGCTCACCGGGAGCCGCAACATACTTTTTCTTGTAACGGAAATCGAGCAGCGTGGACAGATTGTCATCTACCTTGAAGATGACCGAGCCGCCGCGGCCGCCGTCGCCGCCGTCCGGACCGCCGGCCGCCACATACTTTTCGCGGTGGAAACCAACCTTGCCGTCACCGCCCTTGCCGGATACAATCTTGATTTTTGCAATATCAATAAACATGGTAGTCCTCCTTTCTTCTCAAAGGTGTAATATCTATCTAAAATCAACAAAATCCCAGACAACGTCTGGGACAATAAAATACCAGTTTGCTTGCAAACTGCAACCACATGACAGGATTTCATTCAGAAATCCGAGTCATCGGCCCGCCCGCAGGCGAATTGCGCCTCCGGCGCAATCATTTAATCGCGGCACTCCGTGCCGCAACAAAACGTCCAGCTTTGCCGGATGTTTTGTTACCCCGACCCAGCGATCTTGGATCGCTTCGTTCGGGTATCAAATTTCGGTTTCGCAAGGAACCGAAATTTGAATATAGGGGGCTTTTGAAGCCCCCTATACGCAACGCTATAATTACTGCGGGTAAACGGAAACCTGCTTGCGGTCCTTACCCAGACGCTCGAAGCGAACAACGCCCTCAACCTTTGCGAACAGGGTGTCGTCCTTACCGCGGCCAACATTCACACCCGGGTGGATCTTGGTGCCGCGCTGGCGAACCAGGATGTTGCCTGCCGGTACGGTCTGACCGTCTGCACGCTTTACACCCAGTCGCTTGGACTCGGAATCACGACCGTTCTTGGTCGAACCAACGCCCTTTTTATGAGCGAAAAACTGTAAGCTAATCTTCAGCATCTGCTTGCACCTCCATTACGTTCAAGAAATCAGAATAGTTTTGTTCCAGCTCGGAAAAATGCAGCTTCAGAGCACAAAGTGCATCCTGTCCGCGTTCCACATCGCCTTTCGGCAGCGTAAAGCGGATATGCGCTCCGTCATCCTCGATGAGAGTATCGACCGGAATATGCTGTACATCATACAGCAGCGCATGCGTCAGCATAACCGCACTGGAGATCGCTGCGCAAACGATGTCTTCCCCTTCCTCCGCATAGCCTGCGTGGCCGAGAATGTCCACCGCGAGGATTTTATCCTCCTGCAGCGAAAAAGTGACTTTGGTCACGGTCTTACGCCTTGATGGACGCGATGGTCACCTTGGTGTACGGCTGACGATGACCCTGACGACGGCGATAACCCTTCTTCGGCTTCATCTTGAAGATGTTGATCTTCTTGCCCTTGCCGGTCTTCTCAACCGTGCCGGTTACAACCGCGCCGGAAACGTACGGAGCGCCTACGGTGATGGAATCACCCTCGCCTACTACCAGAACCTCGTCAAAGGATACGGTAGCACCGTCCTCTACGCCGAGCTTCTCAACGTAGATTACGTCGCCCTCGGATACCTTGTACTGCTTGCCGCCAGTTTTCAGAATGGCATACATGTGTTTTCCCTCTCTTTCGTTGTAGAGTCACGCTTGGCACGGCGGTGCATCGTTTGATACACACTTACAAAAGCCTATGCACAATGCGGCTTTTAATAGCATAGCACAAGAGGCACGAACTGTCAAGTCCATGCCTCTGATTTTTTAATTTTTCCGCAGATTATGCGTTTGCATCCGCAGATGCGGAGGAAGCGCTGCTGTCAGACGAATTGTCGGACGCACTGCTGTCGCTCGAACTGCTGCCGGAAGCCGTGGTATTGCTGCTGTTATTGAAGAACGAAGCAACAAAGTCATAGAAGCCGGACGGAATCGTGCTCGTCGAGCCGGTTGCGCTGCGGTCCGTGCTGACAAAGCCGGTGTCGCCCTCTGCAAGACCGATCACGCGGTCGGTGAACAGCACATAGTACTGGCAGATCGGTGCATCGCCGGTGGAGGCAGCATAGCCGGAAGCGTCATCGCGGTACTCGCCCAGCTTGTCCTGCAGATAGCCCTTCGGAACGCTGATGTAGCGAAGCTGCGAGCCAGTGCTCTGTACTACATAAACGCCGTCGTTCAGCATCGGGATCAGGTCCACGATGCTGTTGGTCTCTGCGGTCTTAGCCGCAGGAAGCGTTGCGGTGATGCTGCTCTGCAGGGTCTGATTCTCCTGCGTCAGCGCACCAATCTGTGCGGACAGATTGTCCTTATCCTTATTCAGTGTTTCGATCTGCGAGTTCAGGTCCGCAATTTTACTGCCGCGGGACTTAAACAGTCCGCCGAAGATGATCGTCAGCAAAAGCAGTACCAGCACGGCAATGCAGAGCACCATGCGGTAGTTCAGCTTGACCGATGCTCTGCGCATCGGCTTGCCTTTGCCCATACGCATGCCGGAACGCACCGGACGTGCCGACTGACGTCTGCCTGTGCGTGCGGGACGCTCACTGCGGTCAAGGCTGCTCGAGCGCTCACTGCGGTCCGAGGCACTTTCGAACCGGCTGAAGTCCGGCTCAAAGCGGTCGAATCTGTCGAAGCGGTCGTTCTGATCGTTCTGATCCATCATTAATTCTCCTGCCTTTCAGCTGCGCTTACTTGGACGGATTTTCGATGACCTGAACCTCACCGTTGGAGTGGCCGACGATCATGCGCTTGCACATGTTGAGGAACAGACCATGCTCCAGCACGCCGAGCATGCCGGTCAGCTTGGAGTAAACGTCCTGAATGTCAAAGCCTGCGCCGAGGTGCAGATCCGCGATAAAGTTGCCGTTATCGGTAACGAAGGTCTTGCCGTCGCGTACACGCAGAACCGGATTCCAGCCGTAAGCTGCCATGCGCTCCATCGCCTGCTTGGAGCCGTACTGTGCGATCTCAACCGGCAGATGGAAAGCGCCGATCTTGTCTACCAGCTTGGACTCGTCCATGATCCAGATAACTTCCTTCGCCATGGATGCAACGACCTTCTCGCGGTACAGCGCACCGCCGCCGCCCTTGATGGCGTTGAACTGCGGGTCGATCTCATCTACGCCGTCGATTGCCAGATCAACATGATCCAGCTCGTCGATGGTCAGCAGCGGAATGCCCAGCTCGCGCGCCTGCGCCTCGGTAGCCTTGGAGGTCGGGATCGCCTGAATCTTCAGGCCGTTCTTTACCATCTCGCCTACTGCATTTACCATGTGGTACGCAGTGGAACCGGTGCCCAGACCAACAACCATGCCGTCCTTTACATACTCTGCCGCCTTATCGCCGGCAAGCTTCTTCATATCCATTATATTCGTCCTCCCCTGACGTGATAAACCGTATGTTGCGGTTAACTCATTAGCTTTATTATAGAATGAATCCGGACAAAGGTCAATCTTTTCTAATTTACAAAATAAAAACAATCCCGCCGAAATCTGGTGGGATTGCAAAAGCAGTCGATTTCTGTTATACTTGTCGTTAAGAAAGGTGCTGCCGCGCCTGCGGTAGGCGGTTAAGTCTTGCCCCTGTAAAGGGGGTGGTTTTATGGAATATCTCGTAATTCTTGTAGTGATACTTGTACTTATTGAGCGTATTTTAGGACCAAAGAAGAAATAACCGCCTCTCACTCCCAATGATTGCGGTTATTTCTTCCGTTTTCTTTAGGGGCTGACCGTCTACCGGCAGCACCTTTCGTTATCTTCAGTATACCCGTCCGTATCCGGATTGTCAACCCGGATACGGACGTTTTTTATTTACCGGATGCCGTTCTGCAGCTTTGCCGCCTTGAGCGTATTCTTCATCAGCATGGTAATGGTCATCGGGCCGGCGCCGCCCGGGACCGGTGTCATATAAGAGGCCTTCTCCATCACCTCGGGAGCAACATCGCCGCATACCTTGCCCTCGGCGTTGCGGTTGATGCCAACGTCAATCACCACTGCGCCCTCCTTGACCATATCCGGCGTAATAAAGCCTGCCTTGCCGACAGCGGCTACCAGAATATCCGCACGGCGGCACACCTCTGCAAGATCCTGCGTGCGGCTGTGGCAAATGGTAACCGTACCGTGACGGTGCAGCAGCAGCATGCTCATCGGCTTGCCGACGATATTCGAGCGGCCGACCACGACGCACTCCTTGCCCTTCGGGTCGATCTTGTACTCGTCGAGCAGCTCCATGACACCCGCGGGCGTGCACGGCACGAAATCAAAATTGCCAACCATGATCTTGCCGACATTAACCGGATGGAACGCGTCCACGTCCTTCTTCGGGTCGATGGCGTCGATGACCGCCTGCTCGGAAATATGCTTCGGCACCGGCATCTGGCACAGGATGCCCGAAATTGCCGGGCTCTCGTTCAGCTGTGCGATCAGACCAAGCAGCTCCTCCTGTGTGGTCTCCTCGGGAAGCGCGTACTTCTCGCTGTAAAAGCCGCACTGCTCGCAGGCGCGCTCCTTATTGCGGACATAAATCTCGCTCGCCGGATCGTTGCCGACGATAATAACCGCCAGACCCGGCGTTACACCCTGCTTTTTCAGTTCTTCGGTCTCTGCCAGAATGCTGCCGCGCACCTTCGCGGACAGTGCCTTGCCGTCCATTCTTACTGCACTCATATTGTCGTTCTCCTTTATCGTGAAATATTATTCGCCTTTTTTCTCGTCCGCCTTGTCCTGCTCCGGCGCGTAGAACGCCTTTTCAACCTTGATGCGGTTATACTGCCGTACCAGCACAACAATCGCTGCAATGCAGCTTATGCCGGCCAGCAGCTGCGATACGCGCACCGGGCCGAGATACAGGCTGTCCGTCCGCAGGCCCTCGATCCACGCACGTCCCAAACCGTACCACGCTACATACAGCAGCGCCATTTCGCCCCCAAACTTGCGCTTCTTCGAGTAGAAATGCAGTGCAATAAAGCCCACCAGATTCCACAGCGACTCATACAGGAAGGTCGGATGCACCGGAGAGGCGCCGTCAATGCTCATGCCCCACGGCAGAGAGGTTGCACCTCCATGTGCCTCACCGTTGACAAAGTTGCCCCATCTTCCGATGCACTGACCGATCAGCAGACCGAACGCCGCCAGATCGCACAGGCTGGCAAACGACAGTTTCTTCATTCTGCTGTACACCGCCAGTGCGATCACAACACCGATGACCGCACCGTAAATTGCGATGCCGCCCTTCCAGATGGCGATGATCTCATCCGGATGCTGGCTGTAATAGCCCCATTCAAACGCCACATAGTAAATGCGGGCGCTGATGATGCCGACCGGCACACAGATGATCAGGCAGTCCATCAGATTGTCCGACATAACGCCGAACTCCTGCGTCCGCCGATTGACATACAGCGCCGCCAGCACGAAGCCCAGACAGATAATAATGCCATACCAGTAAATATCCTTGCCGAACAGATTGACAGCGACACGGTTGATGTCAAGGTTCAGGCCGAGCGCCGGAAATGAAATTGTGTGTTCCATGATCTTTCTTCTTTCTATCGTTACTTCGGCTCTACCACCGACATGGTCGAGCGGTTCGGCTGTGCCCAGCGGCGGAACATTTCCTGCACATCCTCCGCATGAATGGTGTCAAACAGCCCGGCAAAATCCAGATAATGCTCGCCTGCAAAAGCAGAAGCGATCTCCTGCCGTGCATACAGATCGGGCACATCCAGCATACGCAAACGCATGCCGTACAGCGCGTTCTTCATGCGGCGGAACAGCTTCGGCTCGATGCCCTCCTGCGCCAGCCGTGCAGTCTCCCGCTCGAGCGCTTCGCGCACGGCCGCAGGATCTCGGCTCTCGCCGCCGAGGATCGCGCATGCGCCATCCGGAATGAGCGAATAATCCACATCAAAATCGCGTCCGAGCAGCCGCTTCTCGTACAGCTTTGCATATAACGGAGAGGTATCGCCGCACAGAATACGCACCGCCAGATCACCGATCAGACTGCGGCGCAGGCGGCTTTCGCCTGCCGGAACCGGCTCGTCCTTAAAGCCGACCATGCACTGCGGCAGCGACACCTGCATTTTGCGCGTCACAACCGGCTGATGGACTTCCGCGCGGCGCTCGCCGTAATGACGCTGACCGATCTCCGGTGCGTCCTTCGGTGAAATCTCCTCTGCCATGCGGCATACCTGCTCAAAGTCCGCTGTGCCGCACACCACGAGTGCCATGTTCTTCGGACTGTAAAACGCACGGTGACAGGTGTACAGCAGCTCCGGTGTAATATGCGAAATGCTCTCCTCGCTGCCCGGAATGGACACACGCACCGGATGATTACGATACAGCCCCTCATACGCGCCGACGAACACCTCCCAATTGGGTGTGTCCTCTACCATGCGGATCTCCTGATTGATAATGCCGCGTTCCTTCTCCACGTTTTCATCCGTGAAGTACGGCGTGAACACGAATTTAAGCAGAATCTCCAGATTCTCCTCAAACCGGTCGGTGCAGGAAAAGTGATACGCCGTCATGGTGTGGCTCGTGAAGGCGTTCGGGCTTGCACCGGTGCGGGCGAATTTCTGCAGTGCGTTGCCGTCCTCATCCTCGAACATTTTGTGCTCAAGGAAGTGCGCAACGCCCGCCGGTGTGTCATACCGCTTGCCCTCAAAGGTGAACGATGCGTCCACCGAACCGAAATCGGTCGCCAGAATGGCGAAGGTCTTGCTGAAGCCCTCCTTGGGCAGATAGCAAATGCGCAGACCGTTTGCCAGCGTGCGGGTCTGCATACTCTCGTGCAGAGCGGAATCATTCTTTGTCATTTTGCCGCTCCCTTCATAAAGAATACCGTGTCAAGCGCTGTGCTCTGTGCCGCGGCAATGACCTGCTCGCGCGTGATATTGGCCACCTGCTCGATGCGCACCTCGGGCGATACGAGCGTGCCTGCGGCCGCCTGTCCCATCCAGTAGCGCTCGAGTGTAAGCGGGTCGTCGAGCATAGTGCGCCAGCCGTTGACCAGCGTTTTGCGTGCGCTTTCGAGTTCTGCATCCGTAATTTCGCCTGCACGGCACAAATCCAGCTGGTGCAGGATTTCATCGCGTGCGACCTCGAAATTTCTGTTCTCAATGCCGGAGCCCACGATCATCAGTCCCTTAGATGCCACAAACTGTGCGCTTGCATAGTAGCACAGCGATTTTTTCTCTCGCACGTTGAGGAACAGCTTCGCGCTCGTCGAGCCGCCGTAGATGGTCTGGAACATCCAGTACGCCGCCGGTTCTCCGCCGGTCAGTGATGCACCGCCGGTACGGAAGCCGAGCGACAGCTTGCCCTGGGTTACCTCGGCATCCTCAACGACCTCACGAACATCACCGGCAGGCCGCGCCTGCACGACCGTGTGCGGCTGATACAGCGTGCCCTCGCGCGGCTGGGCCAGCGGCGTTGCCATGAAGTGCGCTTCCACCTCGTCCGGCATCATCGTACCGCAGTAGAACAGCTCCACCTGCGCCTCACTCAGCGCACGGCGATAGGCCGCGTACAACGTTTCCGGCGTAATGCGCTCCGCCTGCTCGATCGTACCGAGCGCGGACTTTCCGTAGTCCTCGTTTTCGCACATGAGCTCGTTCAGTCGGCGCGGCGCCCACGAACGCGGATCGTTTTTGAGTGCGGCAATGCGGTCGATCAGATTGCCGCGTTCCCCCTCTGCATAGGCGGCGCAGAACAGGCCATCCTGCAGATACGGATCGTATAGCAGATCGCACAGCAGACCGATCACACCGGCGGTCAGGCCGTCGGCTCCCGGTGCATAAGCCTCATCAATACAGTCGGACAGAAAGCCGATGCACAGGTTTTCGCCTTCCTTGCGCACTGCGGCTTCGATACGGGCGCCGTACAGCTCATCGAGTGCGGTGCCGAACGCCTGCATATCGTTCAGCCTGGCCGTGCCGCGGCGCAAAACCTGCGGCAGACACGCGCGCAGCGCGGCATCCTCGCCGCCGAGCGGCAGCACCAGCATCGCACGCAGCACTGCCCGCTTAAACTTCGGTGTGGTCACGCAGGTGAGATTGATTCCCGCACCCAGCGTTTTTCGGGTCACTTGTTGCATAATTTCCCTCGATTCCGGAAAAGTTTGTCTAACGGGTTATATTATACCGTATATGTGGGAGTAACGCAAACGTAGTTTATGTGAAGTTGCGGTGGTTTAACCGCAACGCAGGCTATTCCGGCACCGACCCGCTAGGATGCACGAACCGCGCAGGCTGTTCGCCCTATCCGGGCAGCATTTCTCAGCACCGGCTGAGCGGGGTACTCGAACTGCGCAAGCGTGTTCGTCCCTTTCCGGGCGGAGAGTTTTCCGCTGAACCTCAGCGGGGGATTCGCCGTCTGCGGACGGCGGGAACGTGCCGCGCCCCGCGGCGGGGGCAAAAAGGAAGGGACACCTACGGTTTCCCCTCCTCTTTGAACTCCTACCTTTCCCTTGCTTCCTAATCTGGCACAGATTTCCTATATGTGACCGCTTCGAAAAGGAGTACGGCAGTCGGGTGACCGCAGCGTGTCTTTCTCCACCTTTTCGCAGTTCACAGACAGCGTACTGCTACACATGCGGGTTAATCAACGCAGAGTGCGACATAACCGTGCCGCACAATTCGTCAGCACGTTATGATAGACAGCACCTACGAGGATAAATTGTACCAAACGCTTAATTCGTAGGTGCCGTGCGGTATAACGTGTTAAAGAGTTGCGCGGCACTGCTATGCCGCGCCTGCGTAGAGTAAACCGTATGTGTAGCAGTACGCTGTCTGTGAACTGCGAATATCTTGCGAAACAAACGCAAGAGTAACCCGACTGCCGTTCCCCTGTTTCGCAGCGGTCACATGTCGGCAATCTACGCCAGACCCTCCCAAAAGGAAGTGGGAGTTAAGAGGGTAGAAACCTTGGTGTCTACCCTCTTGCCCCGCCGCGGGGCGCGGCGAATCCCCGCGCTCCGCAGAGCGCAACCCCTCGCTTGATTTCAAGCGAAAAACCTCCCGCCCGGAAAGGGACGAACACGCTTACGCAGTTCGAGTACCCCGCTCAGCCGTTGCTGAAAAAAACTGCCGCCCGGAAAGAGCATATTGCCGACGCAACTCGCGCGCCCCAGAAAGTCGGTGCTCCTAAAAAAACAAAAAGAAAAACCACTCACTTTCGTGAGTGGTTTTCGTGGTGGAAGTTAACGGGCTCGAACCGCTGACCCTCTGCTTGTAAGGCAGATGCTCTCCCAGCTGAGCTAAACTTCCAAGTGGTGACCCGTGGGGGAATCGAACCCCCGTTACCGCCGTGAAAGGGCGGTGTCTTGACCGCTTGACCAACGGGCCAAGGGAAAATGGTAGCGGTAATTGGACTTGAACCAATGACCTTCCGGGTATGAACCGGACGCTCTAGCCAACTAAGCTATACCGCCATATCCTTTTCCGTTGTTATCGCCCGCTCGCTGACGACTTGTTTAGTATAGTCCATAATCGAGTAAATGTCAACACCTTTTTTCAAATTTTTTTGAAAAAGTTTTGGAACCGATTTTTTCGCTATTTCCCACCCTGTTCCAGACTGTCCAGAAGCTGCTCGTAAAACGCCTCATTCCAGGTATGCGTCTGCGCCAGTTCTTCTCCGGTGAGCATAAAATACTGATTGGATACATATTCGCCTCTGTCCGGGATCGGGTCGTCAAACGTGCAGTCGATGTAATATGTTGTGCCGCCCAGCCGCACAGCATTCCAGCCGTGATTCATTTCCTCGGATGCGACATAGATGACCTGAATGCCTGCCGCCTTGCACAGCATCTCATACGCACGGCCGTAACCGGCACACACAGCCTTATGATCGAGCAGCGCGCCGTCTGCCGCGAAAGCGGGTGCCGAGCCGTCCGGAGCGTCCTCCTCTGCCGTATTCACATCGTACTCACACTGGCGGATAAGGGTATCATGCAGCGCACGCAGCTTCTCCTCTGCCGTCATGGTCTGCGAAACCGAGCCTGCCGCCAGAGCCCTGGCGTACTCCCACGCCTGCTCCTGCCGCGCCTGCCGAGAAACCTCAGTGTTCAGCTCAATGGTCTTGTTCGGCCGTGTTACCGCGTGCAGCGCGAATGCGTATGGATACTGCGCCTCCAGTGCCCGGTACACCTCGTCCGCGTCCACGTTGTCCTCGCGGAAGGCAACGCCGTTTCCGCCGTTCTCCGCGTCCTGCCGGAGCAGATCTGCCGCCTGATAGACATTATCCACCGGCTTCGCCTGCAGATACGGCAGCCAGAATGCACCGCCGCCAAGCAGAGTCATGGTCAGCAGAAAGCCGAAAAATCGTCTCATACGTCCCCTCCTTCGGGTATGACAAAGCGGGCGGCTGCGCCGCCCGCTGTCTAACCGTCAAAACGCGCCGCGCTTCGACAAAAATGCAATTATCACATCAGCTTCACGGTGTAATATACCGCAGTGATGAACAGATATGCCGCTGCCGCACCCAGTGCGATCATGACATGGCTTGCCGCAAGTACAACGACCGCCGTCAGCGCTACCATCACGATCGGCGTAATGGTGAGCATCAGGTACGCGTTCTTGCTGAACCGGGTGTCGATCTTGCTGCCGCGGAAGGTGAACTTGCCCTTCTTGCGGCGCAGAGAAGCCGTAACACCGATCTGGATCAGCGCCAGCACCGCGGTACCCGCTACCGCCACGGTGGACATCCACGTATGGTTAGCCGAAACCAGTGCACGGTGAATCACCAGCATCGCCGCAACACCCACACCGGTATCTACTGCAATCAGGAAAAATTCCGGCGCATAAGAATGATACACCAGATAATACACTGCCAGAACCGGCAGAACAACATACATCGCCTTGATCGGCATGGTGCCGTAGTAGTTGATCGCGGTCAGGAACACGATGGCAACGATGCTTGCAATCAGCATATTGCGTCCGCACACGATGCGGCGCACGCTGCTGCGCTTGCCTGCATGCTCCTGTCCCAGCATGATGATGCCGGCTACCGCGCCGACAATGCCCACACCGAGCAGCACCCGTGTTACCAGCACGCCGGTCTTCCAGGTGTTGCTGTAGCCCAGCAGGCGCTCGAGAATCATCAGTACCAGCACGCCGAGCAGGCACACACTGAATACTGCGAGCACCTTGTTGGTGGTATACTCTTCCTGAGAAATTGGCTTTTTACCCACATTGTTTTTTGCCAATGTTTAACACTCCCTTTATTTCTTCTCACATGTTGCCGCCGGCATAGAGCACGGCCGCAAGCGCCGCAATCGGCGCAGTCTCACACCGCAGGATGCGTGTACCGAGCGAAACGCTCTGCAGTCCCGCGTCCACGGCTGCCTTTGCTTCAGCCGGATCGAAGCCGCCCTCCGGCCCGACCATCAGCGAAACCGTGTCCCTGACACCGCCTGCAAGCGCATCGTGCAGACCGGTCCGCTTCTCGTTTTCGTAGAAAAACAGTGCCGTTTCGCTTTCCGCCGCCTGCGCGATTGCCTGAGCGACCGGTACAACGGCTGCCACCTCCGGCAGACGTCCTCTGCCGCACTGCTTTGCTGCCTCGGCAGCGATTTTACGCCAGCGTTCCACCTTCTTTTCGGTCTTATCCGGTCGGGAAACGCAATTCTTGGACAGATACGGCACGATACGGCTGACGCCGAGTTCTACCGCCTTCTGCACGATAAATTCCATTTTGTCGCCCTTGGGCAGCGCCATAAACAGCGTGATAGACTGCTTCGGCTCGGTATCCGCCGCGTGGCAGCTTACGACCCGGCAGGTCACGGCTTCCTTCTCCACGGCTTCCACCGTGCAGTCAAAATCCATTCCGGCACCGTCACACAGGGTAACACCTTCGCCGACACGCAGACGCAGAACACGTCCCGCATGATGCGCGTTTTCTCCGGTAAGGGTCAGCACGCCGTCCTGCGGCTGCTGATCGACAAAAAATCGAGGCATAATAATCAAATAACCTTTCCTATTTTAGCAAAAAAACAGCCGTTTGGCAAGTGAACATTCCGTGAATCCTGAAACAAATCACTTTTTCGCAGCAAAAGCGCTCCAGTCATCGCTCTTCTCGTGCGAAAGAATCGTAAATCCGCTCTTTTCCAGCGCCGCGCGCACCTCCTCGGCACGCTCGTTGAGGATGCCGGAGCAGATCAGTGTGCCGCCCTTGACCAGCTTATCCGCAAACATGGGCGACATGCCGATGATGACATCAGCCACGATATTCGCCACGATCACGTCGTAGCCGCTGCCGATGTCCTCGGCGAGCTTCGGGTCGCGCAGCGCATCGCCGCACAGACCTCTGCCGATCTCGACATGATTTTTTTCCGCATTTTCATGTGCAGTTTTCAGACAGTTCTCGTCGATATCGACGATGGTCTGCACATCCGCGCCGAGCATAGCCGCCGCAATGGCCAGAATACCCGAGCCAGTGCCCATATCGAGCAGCTTGTCGCCCGGCTTTACCTCATCCTCGAGCGCCATCATGCACAGCTGGGTCGTGTCGTGGCTGCCGGTGCCGAAGGACGACGCCGGGTCGATCTCCAGAATACGGCGGCCCTGCGGATCCTCAACCGTTTCCCACGAGGGCTTGATCATAAAGCCGCGTCCCACCGGGAACGGCTTGAAATACTGCTTCCATCCCCACTCCCAGTCCTCCTGACGGGTCAGCGCGGTTTCGGTACACAGTCGGCCCCAGGCGTGCTCCTCATCGCGCGCCTTGAGGTTTTCCAGCGCGGCACGGATATCCGCGTACTGCTTTGCACCCTCGTCGCTGTCCGGCAGATAGATTTTGAGACAGGTCTCCTGTGCACGCTTCTCGCGCACCAGGTCCTCGTCTACATAGTCCCAGTATATTTCGGTGTCCTTGAGAAATTCTTCAAAATCCGCCGCATCCTCAAGCACATAGCCTTCTACGCCATTGTCCTCGAGCAGTGCTTCGACCGGACCGATGCCCTCGGTCGTCGTGTAGATCGTAACTTCTCTCCAGTCCATAGGTTCCACCCTGCCTTTCCTATCCAGATAACCGCGCTCCGCGCGGTATTCAATAACAATTTGCTTGCATAATTGCAACTACAAGACCGGTTTTCGTCCAGAAAACCGAGTCTTTGGTCCCGCAGCGCGACCAAGAAGTCGCGCAAGGATAGCGGCCGCCCGCAGGCGACTGCCGCTCTGCGGCAGCATTCAATCCGCGGCGCATTGCGCCGCAACAAAACCCGCGACATGTGCGTGGGTTTTGTTTCCCCGCCCCAGTGCCCCTGGGGCACGTCATTCGGGTATCGAAAGGCGGTTTCTCCGGAACCGTCTTTCGTATATAGGGGACTTTTGAAGTCCCCTATAAGCGGATCA
Organism: Butyricicoccus sp. OF27-2pH9A; assembly: GCF_027693185.1. Lineage (NCBI taxonomy): Bacteria > Bacillati > Bacillota > Clostridia > Eubacteriales > Butyricicoccaceae > Butyricicoccus > Butyricicoccus sp. OF27-2pH9A. The sequence continues at coordinate 60,464 of NZ_JAQEXK010000008.1, read as the reverse complement.
TGCCGTATTTCGTCTCGAAGTACGAAATGACCGCGTCTTCCTGCTCCCATGTGCCGTCATACAGTGCAAGTCCCGGAAATACCCGCAGACCCTGCTCCAGCAGGTCGGCAGATTCCGCGCACAGGCACAGCGGACGCGAAATCATATAGCGGGATTCCTCCAGTGTGACAACATCCTCTTCGGTTTCGAGCAGCAGCTTGAACGCACCCGAATCATCCTCGGCTTCGATGAGATCCTCATCCAGATGCGGACCGCACTCGATCTCGTCCGAAATGTCGATGGTCGGAGCGATAAAATGCGCGTGCTTGCCATCCGGCGCACAGATAAAATCATCGTGATCGCGCGGCAGCGTTTTGCACGCCACCTGATTGCCGCGCAGCGCTGCGACAAATGCTTCCGTAATGTCGGGCATAATGACCTCGGTGTTGTACAGTGTGGTTTGAGACAGCCAGTCCGCGTGCATGCACACGCCGAGCGACAGCCGCGCATACGGCGCTGCGATTTCGAGCGCCTGCGTCAGCGATTCGGGATCGTGTGCGCTGATCAGCACAGTCGTAACGCCAATGCGCTGCAGCACACCGATAGCCGCCCGCACATCCGTGCCGTCCGGCAGATGGCCTTCATCGTCCTCCACCTGCAGCTCCGCAATTACCGTTCGGCCGCACAGATCGCCCAGAGCCAGCACAGCGGCACGCAGTGCCGGAAACGTCGGCGCGCCATGCAGATAATAGAACGCCGCATCATCGTGCAGCAGAGGACGGAAGACCTCCTTGCACTGCTCAATGTAGTGCATGGTGATCGGGCGTTCGCAGTGCTCCGCATCGGGTTCGGGCGGGCACTCGAGCGCCAGACCGACCGGCAGCGGCGCCAGCTCTTCAGCCCATGCATCGCACAGTTCAGCATTCGGTGCAAGCGCGCCTGCAAACTGCTCGGGCGCGGTATGATACAGCGAAATTGCCGCCGGATTGTTCAGCAAAAGCTGCGGTTTATGCTCGGATTGACATAAAGGAATATCCAAGGTTGTTCTTCCTCCTAAGAAGATGAAAAATATTCATATTTCAGTTGATAAAGTTTACTTTTTCGTCCAGCTGCCGTCACTCTTAGCGGTATACTGCTGCGGTTTTGCCGCCGCCAGCCTGCACATTTCAAGTGCGCTCTGCAGCTGATCGTCCACCAGATAGGTCTGGCCGTTCAGCGCAGTAACCGCTTCATCCAGTGCGCTCAGCATTTCCGGAGACGCATACAGCGCCGCAGGCAGATCGTAAGCCGCCCGGAAGGACGCTACCACGTCCGCTACGTCGCCGTCATACCTGCCGGTTGCTTCGGTGAGCAGTCCCAGCAGCGACAGGCGCTCGGTCATGGCGTAAACCACGTCCGAGCTGTCGCCAAAACGCAGGGTTGTGCTCGTATCGAGCGGTTTGAGATCCTTGGTATTGACCGTAACCTTGCGGTTTTCCAGCTGGATATCCGGCGTCAGGCCGACACCTTCCCAGCAGCCCTGCTTGGGCAGCTCGAGCTCCAGCGTGGTGATGACCAGCTTGTCGCCGTTTACCAGATCAATGTGGAACTGCCCCTGTCCCTTGCCGTAGGTCTTGCTGCCGATGAGCGTCGCCGAGCCGGTATCCTGCAGGCTGCCTGCCAGCAGCTCCGCCGCGGAAGCCGTGCCGCCGTCCACCAGAACGACAATCTTGTTAAGCGGCAGCGCATTGCCGGTCGAATAGGTCTGCTCCAGACCGCCCATATCATCGCGGTAGCGCACGCCGGCAAGCTCTGCATCCTTGACCGGTGTCATAACATTGGCCATTTTGAGCGCCGCGTCGATCAGGCCGCCGCCGTTGCCGCGCAGGTCGAGAATGACCGCACGGGTGTTCTTGGACGGCAGGCTGTCCCAAATCTCCGAAAACGCCGACCAGTCGTTCTGCGAGCCGATGGCGCTGACCTTGATGTACTCCACACCGTCCGCCATCGTCTTGTTGGAAACGTACACGCGGTTGACCTGACGGCGCTCACAGGTAACGGTAATGTCCCGTCCGTAGCGGCGCACGGTCAGCTTGACCGACGTGCCTTCCTCGCCGCGCAGCTTAGACGCTACATCGGCATTTTTCAGCTTGGTTGCGTCCTCACCGTTGATTTTCACGATAAGATCGCCAATCTGCAGACCGGCTTCCTCCGCCGCTGAATAGCGCATGACCTCAGCAATCTGTACGCCGTTTTCTGTCTCCTGCAGGCCGACACCGATGCCGACAAAGCCCTCAAGCGTCGAAAAGCCCTGCGAATACTCCTCGCTCGACAGATACATGGAATGCGTATCGAGCAGCGAGAGAATGTCGTTGAGCACGTCATACATCTCATCCGGATGCTTTTCCAGATATTTATTGATATAGTTCTGCAGAACGTACGGATCATGCTCTGCCTTGAGGCCGAAAGCATCAATGAGCGCCCAAACGCCGTCAAACCACGTTTCGCTCTGTCCGTCCTGCGTGATCGCACCGGCAGAGGCGGTCATCATTGCCGCCGTCATCGCCAGTGCCGCTAATCTTTTGGCTAATTTTTTCATGTGGTTCTCCTCCGCGCTCAGCGCGGCAAAAAATCCGTTTTGCTTGCAAAACGTAACCGCATGGCAGGTTTTTTACCGAAAAACCGAGCCATTGGTCCCGTCCGCAGACGGCCGCCGTTACACGGCGGCTTTCAATCAGCGGCGCATGCGCCGCAACAAAACCCGCGACATGTGCGTGGGTTTTGTTACCCCGACCCAGCGCTCTTGGAGCGCGTCATTCGGGTATCGAAGTATGGTTTCTCCGGAACCATACTTCGTATATAGGGGACTTTTGAAGTCCCCTATACGTTGTCACATCGACTCCGGTGCATCTACGCCGATGAGCTTCAGCACGTTCTCAATGGTCTGCTTTGCTGCCAGGCACAGGGTCAGACGCGCATCACGGACAGCCGGCTCGGCATCCTTGATGCGGCAGGCATTGTAGAAATGATGGAACTGCTGCGCCAGTGCAACGGCGTACTTGTTGAGACGCGACGGATCGCGGCTGACAGCGGACTGCACGATCTCCTCGGGCAGCAGAGCAACCTGCTTGATGAGCTGACGCTCATCTGCGCCGGTCAGCACGGACAGGTCGGTCTTGCCGGTATCCGGCAGCGCAATGCCGCTCTCCTGTGCGTTCTTGAGCACAGAGCAGATACGCGCGTGCGCGTACTGCACATAGTACAGCGGGTTATCGGAATCCTGCTTGATAGCAAGGTCAAGGTCGAACTCCATCTGGGTCTCTGCCGCGCGGGAATTGAAGAAGAAACGCGCTGCATCGACCGGAATCTCGTCGAGCAGGTCGGTCAGCGTCAGGCTCTTGCCGGTACGCTTGGACATGCGGACAACCTCGCCGCCCTGCATCATGCGGACAAGCTGCATGAGCACGATCTCCAGACGGTGCGAGCCGTCCAGTCCGAGTGCGTCCAGAGCGCACTGCAGACGCTTTACATGACCGTGATGGTCAGCACCCCAAATGTTGATAACACGGTCAAAGCCGCGCTTCTCAAACTTGTTGCGATGGTAGGCAATATCCGCCGCAAAGTAGGTATAAAAACCGTTTGCACGGCGCAGAACGTCGTCCTTGTCACAGCCGAAGTCGGTCGAACGGAGCCACAGTGCGCCGTCCTCGGTCTCGTAGGTTGCGCCCTTGGCGGTCAGCATATCAATGGTCTCCTTAACGTAGCCGCTCTCATGCAGAGTGGACTCACGGAACCATACGTCGTAGTTGATCTTGTAACGCTTGAGGTCGCGCTCCATGCGGGCAATGTTGGTCGGCAGACCGTAGCCCTCGATGATGGCGAAACGCTCCTCCGGGGTCTTTTCGAGCAGGCTGTCGCCGTACTGCTCTACCAGATCATGCGCCAGCGCCTTAATGTCGTCGCCCTGATACCAGGAAGCGTCAAACTCGATGGCGTCCTCGCCGCGGATCTCCTGGATATAGCGGCCCTCAACCGAGTGCGCGAACTTGTCTACCTGATTGCCTGCATCGTTGATGTAGAACTCACGGGTAACGTCGTTGCCGGACCAGTCCAGAACCGAGGACAGACAGTCGCCCAGAACACCGCCGCGTGCATTGCCCATGTGCATCGGGCCGGTCGGGTTGGCGGAAACGAACTCTACCATGACCTTTTCCGGCTTTTTGCTCTCGGTACGGCCGTAATTCTCGCCCATGGTGAATACACCGCGGACAGCCTGCTCGTACCAGCCCTGATTCAGCGTGAAGTTCATAAAGCCCGGGCCTGCAATGGTCACGGTGTCAAAGCAGCTGCCCTCGAGGTCGAGGTTTGCCACGATGCTCTCCGCGATCTTGCGCGGCGCCATGTGCAGCGGCTTTGCACACTGCATGGCAAAGGTGGATGCCCAGTCGCCGTTGGAGGAATCCTTCGGGGTCTCTACTGCAACCGGAGGAATGGTGCCCTCAGGCAGCTCGCCTGCGGCTACAGCCTTGCGGTACGCCGCTTCTACAACGCGGGTTGCTTCGGCGCGTGCGATTTCGTATGCGTTCATGTGTACACTCCTATATCTAAATCTCTTATTTTTACTTTATTAAACGACCTGAATGTTCGGTTTGGTCGATACCGTCATCTCAAAGTGGTGTTCTCCCATGAGAGAGTTGTCCACCTCGACCGTGTAGTCGATGATAAGGTGTCCGCCGTTCTCGCCGATGGTGTTGTGCACCCGCGAGGTGTGGGTGGCGATAGCCATTTCGCTGCCGACCGGCGTCTGATACAGACCGACATGGCGCTCGTCCTCAGCGAACAGCATGTGCGAGGGAAACGTACCCGTGCGGATGAGGGCAACCGTTTTGCCATCCAGCTTGACGGTGGTCTTGGTGCCTTCGAGTCCGGTCAGTTCACTTTCCTCGTATGCGATGTAATATTTTCCGCCGCGCTCGTACAGCGTGGCAGCGGTTTGCAGGTCGATGTTCTCCTCGTCACAGCCCGCAAACTGCTGCTGAGAGGAAATCGTCAGCCAAACGTCCTTCTTCATATCTCTATGCTCCTTAATAGCGGGAAATATCCACAAGCTCCGCACCGACATCGACCTTTTCCTGCAGGAACAGCTCGGCGAGCTGGTCAAAGCCCTGCGGATCGTCCGAAACGAAATACTGCGTGGTGCCCGTACCCTCGTTCGGGTCAAACTGCGTGGAAGCGAGGTTTGCCGCCTCGGCGCCCGAGTCTATGAGCGTCACATCCGGACCCATAAAGTCGCCGATGACCTCCTCGAGCAGCGGATAGTGCGTGCAGCCGAGAATCAGCGTATCCACACCTGCGTCCTTCAGCGGCGTGAGATATTCCTTCACGATCGTTTCGATGACCACATCGCCGCGATGCACGCGGCCGTTCTCGACCAGCGGCACGAACAGCGGACACGCCTGCGTAAACAGGTCGAGCGTGCCGTCCTTTTTGTGCAGATACTTCTCGTATGCACCCGAACGGATGGTGGCCGCCGTGCCGATCACGCCGACTCTGCCGGTCTGCGTCATGGTCATGGCGCGGCGGCAGGCAGGCTCTACCGTACCGATGATCGGAATGTCGTTCTCCTCGGAAAGCAGGTCAAGCGCGATAGCGGACACGGTGTTGCAGGCAATGATGATGGATTTCAGGTCAAACTGGCGCAGAAACGCCACATCCTGCCTTGCATACTTGGTAATGATATCGCGGCCGCGCGTACCGTACGGCACACGGCCGGTATCGCCGAAATAGATGATATTCTCCTGCGGCATCAGGGCGTGCAGACGGCGCACGGCGGTCAGACCGCCCAAGCCGGAGTCAAATACGCCGATGGCGCGCTTATCCATGATGCTCCTCCAGTGCCAGAGAGATCAGGCGGTCGAGCAGCTCGGCATAGCCGATGCCCTCGTAGTCAAACAGCTTGGGGTACATGCTGATCGAGGTAAAGCCCGGAATCGCATTCAGCTCGTTGAAAACGACCTCACCGCTGTCGTGGGTGACAAAGAAGTCTACGCGCGACAGGCCGCGGCAGCCGAGTGCGGTGTAAACGCGGACGGCGTCCTGACGGACGGCCGCAATCTGCTCCTCGGTGATGTGTGCCGGAATGTACAGACGCGAGCTTTCGTCCTTGTACTTGGCATCAAAGGTGTAGAACTCCTGCGTCGGAGCGATCTCACCGACCGTGGAGGCCTGCGGCTCGAGGTTGCCGAGCACAGCGCACTCGACCTCGTGACCGTCGATGAACTCCTCGACGAGCACCTTGGTATCCAGCTTAAAGGCTTCGGTCAGGCCCTCGGCCAGCTCGAGCAGATTGTTCGCCTTGGCAACGCCTACGGACGAGCCCTGCGAGCACGGCTTGACGAATACCGGGAACGCACCCAGCGTTTCCGCAGCCGCGGCGATTACTGCCTCGGCATTGCGCTCAAAGTCATATCTCAGCGCCAGATAGTACCGCGCCTGACGGACGCCGGTGCCCTCAACGACCTTTTTGGTCAGCGCCTTATCCATCGTGTTCGCGCTTGCGGCTACGCCGCAGCCGACGTACGGAATGCCGGCCAGCTCGAGCAGACCCTGCATCGTGCCGTCCTCGCCGCCGACGCCGTGCAGCACCGGGAATACGCAGTCCAGACGGACAATCTCGATCTCTCCCTCGCGGAGCAGCACCATGCCGTGCATGCCGCGGTCGGGTGCGAGAACGACCTTTACCTTGCCGGTCATGCGCTCCCACGCACCGCTCTCTACACGGTCCGGATCACAGTCCGGGCAGTAGAACCACTCGCCGCTGCGGGTGATGCCGACCGGATAGATTTCATATTTATCTTTATTCAGGTTTCGCAAAATAGAAGCGGCAGACAGGCACGAGATGTCGTGCTCACTCGAAATACCGCCGAATAATACAGCCAGTTTCATTTATCAGATTCGCCCTTTCGTTCGTTTCCTCTGCCCATACTTATACAGATACCATTATACGCTATCTTTTCCGCGAATACAATGCGAAAACAGTGTTTTTCCTGCACTGATCCCACAAAATTTACAATTCCTTCATAGTTATTTTTGATATACCTGTTGACGGACTATATTATATCTCATATAATATTATTAGAAACACAGGAGAGGAGGATTCCATATGTCCTATCCCATCTCGTCCTCCCTGCTGGACGGCATCGTGCTTGCCGTAGTCGAGCGAGAGAGCACCTACGGCTACCGTATCACGCAGGACGTACAAAAGGTACTGGATATTTCCGAATCTACGCTGTATCCGGTACTTCGGCGGCTGATGAAGGACGGCTGCCTGACCACCTACGATCAGGCCTATGCGGGCCGCAACCGCCGCTACTACCAGATCACCGAGCACGGCAGAGCCGCTCTGCGGCAGCACCGCATCGACTGGCAGAACTACCGCAGCGGGATCGACACGATCTTTTTTGGAGGGGTGAACGAATGAACAGAGCAGATTATATGGCAGCGCTGCGGCGTGCGCTTTCGGTTTTGCCGGAGGAGGAACGCGCGAACGCTCTGCGCTATTACGAAGAATATTTTGATGACGCAGGCCCAGAAAACGAGGCGAAGGCCATCGAGGAACTCGGCGAGCCGGCAAAAGTTGCGGCGCAAATCCTTGCGGACTACCGCGAACTGACCGCTGTACCGCATACACAGCCGATAAAAGAGAAGCGCCGCTGGCGCGGTATCAGTCCGCTGCTGCTGATTGTGCTGGTGCTGCTCGCCATCCCGATTGGATTGCCGCTCGTATTCGGCGCAGGTGCAACCGTGCTTGGCGTGCTTCTGGCGATCGTTGCGACCGTGCTCGCGGTGATTTTCGCTGTACTGCTCATTCTGTACGGCATTCCGCTTGCGCTGATTTGCGGCGGAGCCGTGATTACCGTGCTGTCCTGCACACTGTGGGCGACACCGGCAAACGCGCTCGTCACACTCGGCAACGGACTGGCTGCCTTTGCCGCCGGTATCCTGCTCGGACTGCTGTCCATCAAGCTGAGTATTCTGTTTGTGCCGCCGGTGTTCCGCGCCTTTGTCGCCGTGCTGCGTGCGCCGTTTAACTGGATTCGCAACAGATGCCGCCGTACAGGAGGTGGAAATGTATGAAAAAGCTCATTATTGCCTGCGCTGCCGTGCTGGTGCTCGGACTCGGACTGACAACGGTCGGTCATGTGCTCGGCGGACAGTTTTACAGCGTGTACTATAATGGTGCGCTGCACCCGTTCAGCGATGCCGCACAAAATTTTTCCGATAAGTTTGTGAACATCAGCGACCACCTTGTCACCGCCGATGAAGATGATGACAGCGATTTTGACACTGACTGGGTGCAGGATTACCTCGAAACCCGCCGAAATGCCATCGAAGGTTACAGCCTGCCCAAGCAGTCGCTCGACCATATCACCAGTATCGACCTGACGCTCAAGGGCGGCGATTTCGAGATACTGTATGTATCCGGCGCGGGCACGGACTTTACGCTGGACGGCGATTACAGCGTTGCGACCAGCTCTTTTACCCAAAACGGCAAATGGACAGCAAACATCTGGGCGAACAGCGGCACTGTCACCCTCATTATCCCGCGGGACAGCACATCGTTCCGTGAGATAGACATTGCCTGCACGCAGTCCGCAAACCTGTTCATCGAGGATAACCTCAGCGCAGACAGCATCAAGCTCTCCACGCAGGACGGCACGCTGACGACCAACGGGCTGTATGCACAGAACATCAGTCTTCACACCAACACCGGAAACATTTCGGCATCCCTGCTGGAATCCAATCTGGGCCGGTGCCATATACAGGCGCACACAAACGGCGGTCCGGTCACGCTGAACGGCACTTCTCTGGTGCAGCTCAACGAGGACGGCAGCGGCACGGCACTGTATGACAACCGCTATGATACCGAAACGAAGTCCTATCGGCTCGACTTCTCGCTCGACCTGAACGCGACCGTCGGCGGCAGCGGCCGCATCGACCTGCTGAGCAAATACGAGGTCGGCCTTGTTCCTCAAGATGCACAGGGTCAAGATGTAACTTGACGAAATCCACAAAACAACGTATGATAAAAGAAAAGGAGACTTTACGATGAATGGCAAGAAATTGTATCGCAGTGAATCCAACCGCATGCTGTGCGGTGTCTGTGCCGGCATCGCGGAATATTTTGATCTCGACCCGACTTTGATCCGTCTGGCATGGGCGCTTGTATGCTTCCTCGGCGGTTCGGGTATCCTGGCGTATATTATCGCCGCGATCATCATTCCGTCCGAGAGCACGCGCAATAACAATATGATGTGACCCATCGCCGTTTCTCCGGAAAAGAGAGGAAGTGCTCGCTATGAGCGAAAATCAGCAGCCGCTGGACGAAGAACAGGCGGTTTCCGATGTGCAGGAGCAGGAAACCCTGCCTGCCGCAGCCGAAGATACCCCGCCCGCTGCGCAGGATGAAAATGCACCCGCCATCCTCGACGCGGAACCAGAAGAGGAAGAAGAAGATATTGATCCTGCCGATGTGAAGATCTTCGGCATGAAGCGCCATGTGTTCCAGCTGACCTGTCTGGGCGCCGCTGTCGGCTATATCCTGTGCGGACTGGTCGGTATTCTCGGTGAGAAGATGCAGGGTACCGGTCTGGGCGATATTCTGGCGAAATCCCCGAGCACAACCGTCTGGGCGGTCGTTGTGGCCGCTGTCGGCTACTTTATCGGCTCGCGTCTGGAGAAAAAGCGCGAAGCTGCCCGTGAGGCAGAACAGGCTGCGCTTGAGCAGCCGTCCGACGAAAACGCATAATTTTCCTTTTGGAGCTGTCCGGAAAGAGAGTCTGTGTAAGCAGGCTCTCTTTTCGCGTTTGCGCAACAAAAAAGAACCCCGAAGGGTTCTTTTTACCGCTCATCGCTGTTCATTTTATCGAGAATCTTCTTATCCCGCTTATCCTGCGGCTGAAACTGTGCAAACAGGTCGGGTCGATCCTTTTTCGTGCGGCGCAGGCTCATTTCGCGCCGCCACGCTTCGATGTTGGCATGGTGGCCGGAGAGAAGCACCTCCGGTACTTCCCTGCCGCGCCAGTTTTCCGGGCGGGTGTACTGCGGATGCTCGAGCAGACCGTCCCAGTGGCTTTCCGCCGTGAACGCTTCCTCGTCCGGCAGAACACCCGGCACCATGCGGCATACTGCGTCCGCAACTGCCATCGCGGGGATCTCGCCGCCGGTCAGCACAAAGTCACCGATGGAGATCTCCTCGTCCACGCACTCGTCAATAAAGCGCTGGTCAATGCCCTCATAATGGCCGCAGACCAGAATAAAATGCTCCTTTGCGAGCAGCTCACGCGCTTTCTGCTGGTTAAACGGCTGTCCCTGTGCAGAGAGGAACACCGTGTGCACATGCTCGCCGGCACTCAGCGCCTGATGGCACAGATACAGCGGCTCAGCCAGCATGACCTGTCCACGTCCGCCGCCATAGGGCGCGTCATCCGCCTTGTGGTGCTTGTCGAGCGCATAATCGCGGATGTTGGTTGCCTTGACCTCGACAACACCCTTGTCCTGTGCGCGTCCGATAATGCTTTCGCGCATAACCGCGTTGATCATCTCCGGAAACAGCGTCATAATGTCGATTTTCATTCGATCAGACCCTCGATGCTCTCAACGTAGATCACGCCGGCTTCCATGTCGATCTCCTTGAGGAACGGCTTGATGGCCGGAATGTAGATCAGGCGGCCGTCCTCACCGGCGATTTCGTACATATCATGCGCCGGATTACTGGTCAGTACGTCACGGATGCGGCCGATTACGCGGTCAACGCGCAGATCGAACACCTTGAAGCCCAGAATATCCTGAATGAACACGAGATCCTCGGGCAGCTCTACGTCCTCGCGGTCGAGGTGGAGCACCTTGTTTCGCATCGTCTCGGCGGCCTCGACCGTGTCAATGCCCTTGATGTGCATAAGCACAACATTCTTGTGAACCTGCGCCTTTTCGACGGTCACAGGCGTTTTTTCGTCCAGATAGAGCGTGTCAAAGTCACACAGCACCTCAGGGCTGTCGCACCAGCTCTGCACCTTCAAGTCGCCGCGCACGCCGTGCGTGCCGACGATCTTGCCGGCCTCTAAAAATTTCTTCGGCATATTCGTTCTTTCCTCCTGCCTGTGAGCGTTTTTATTCCTGCGATATTGGATTGATGGTGATTCGTTTATCTGTCGGGGATTTCGCCGTCTGCGGACGGGGCGCGCAATTCTTTAGCCCGTTACTACGCACGGCACCTGCGAATTTAGACATTCACCACATTTAACTGCGTAGGTGCCTTCCAACACAACACGTTAAGAGTTTGTGCGGCACTGTTATGCCGCACCCAGCGCTAATGAACCCGCCTGTGTAGCAGTCCGGTATCTGGCACTGCAAAACGGTTGAGAAAGACACGGAAGGAAAAATCCTCTGCCGCTCCTTTGCGAGTCTCAACTCTGCAAATTTCGCCGTGCCCTCTAAGGGAAAAGGGGAGATTCACAAGAGGGTGGAAAACCGCAGGTTGTCTACCCTCTTGTGCGCCCGCGGCGCGCAGCCGCAGCGTCCTCGCCGCCCGCAGGCGGCGCCACTCCTCGCTGAGGTTCAGCGAAAAACACCCCGCCCGTTAGGGACGAACACGCTTACGCAGTTCGTACACCCCGCTGGATCGGTGCAGATAAAACAAAAAATCGCCGCGCTGCGGCGATTTTCGGAAAAAGCCAGCGCCTGACGGCACCGGCTCTTCATTCAAGTTGAAGTGATTAACACTTCGGCGCGATCCGCGCAGGCTCAGTCGAGAATATCAACTGTGACGCGCTTGTTCTCGCGATTGCCTGCCGCTTTCATGAGTGTGCGGATTTCCTTTGCGATGCGGCCGTGGCGACCGATAACGCGACCCATATCTCCCGGTGCTACACGCAGCGAGTAGGTAATGTTATCGCCGTCGATCTCCTCAGTGATGGCAATCGCAGCCGGATCGGAAACCAGATTTTCGACTATATAAGTCAGTAACTCTTTCATTTCGACGACCTCACTCAATTCAGCACACCGGCCTTCTTCAGAATACCGCGAACGGTATCGGTCGGCTGAGCGCCGTTCTTGATCCACTCCTGAGCACGGTCAGCGTTTACGTTGACAACAGCCGGCTCTGCCAGCGGATTGTAAGTGCCGATCTCCTCGATGAAACGACCGTCACGCGGGTAACGGGAATCAGCGACAACGATGCGGTAGAACGGAGTCTTCTTAGCGCCCATGCGACGCAGTCTGATCTTTACCATTGAAATTTCACCTCCTGTTATAGAAATTTATCTATTGTAAATTTACTTTACAAACGAATAGCGATTAAAACGGCAGCTTGAAGTTGCCCAGTCCCGGGAAGCCGCGGCGCTTTTTGCCCTTGCTGCGTGCCATGCTGGTAAGCTGCTTGGTCATCTTCTGCATGGCCTCAAACTGCTTGAGCAGCTTGTTGACCTGCTCGACCGACAATCCGCAGCCGTTTGCAATGCGCTTCTTGCGGGAGTAGTTGATGATGGAGGGATTATCTCTCTCCTTCGGGGTCATAGACTGGATGATGGCTTCGGTATGTGCCATCTGCTTTTCGTCGATCTTTGCACCGGCGAGGGCTTTTGCGTCCACACCCGGCAGCATGCCGAGCATTTCCTCCATCGAGCCCATGTTTTTCATTTTCTGCAGCTGATCGTAAAAATCGGTCAGCGTCAGCTTGCCGGCCATCATCTTCTTGGCGGTTTCGGCTGCCTGCTTCTGATCGAAGGACTCCTGCGCCTTTTCGATCAGCGTCAGCACATCGCCCATGCCGAGGATGCGGCTTGCCATACGGTCCGGGTGGAACGGCTCGATATCGCCGAGCTTCTCGCCCGTGCCGATGAACTTGATCGGCTTGCCGGTAACGGCCTTGACCGAAAGCGCTGCACCGCCGCGTGCGTCGCCGTCCATCTTGGACATAAGCACACCGTCGATGCCGAGAGCCTCGTCAAAGGTCTGTGCGACCGTTACGGCGTCCTGACCGGTCATTGCGTCCACCACAAGGATGATCTCGGTGGGCTTGACCGTTGCTTTGATGTTTTTCAGCTCGTCCATCAGCTTTTCGTCGATGTGCAGGCGGCCTGCGGTATCGAGGAAAACCAGATCATAGCCGTTCTTGCGGGCAAAGTCGATGCCGTGCTTTGCGATCTCGACCGGATTGCCCTGACCTTCGTCAAAAACGGGGATGTTAAGCTGCTTGCCAACTACCTTTAACTGTTCGATAGCCGCCGGACGGTAAACGTCACAGGCTACGAGCAGCGGTCGGCGCTGCTGCTGCTTGCGAAGCAGAGCGGCCAGCTTTGCGCAGTTGGTGGTTTTGCCGGCGCCCTGCAGACCGGCCATCATCACGATGGTGGGCGGGTTCGGCGATATGGTCAAACGAGTGGTCTGGCCGCCCAAGAGCGAAACCAGCTCCTCGTTTACGATCTTGATGACCTGCTGGGTCGGAGACAGGCTTTCGAGGATCTCCGCGTCCGTTGCCTTTTCGGTAACAGTCTTGATGAAGTCCTTTGCGACCTTGAAGTTGACGTCCGCCTCGAGCAGTGCCATGCGGATTTCCTTCATTGCGTCCTTGATATCGGACTCGGTCAGCCTTCCCTTGCTGCGCAGGTGCTTAAAAGCAGATGAAATTTTTTCGGTAAGCCCTTCAAATGCCATGTTAAGCCTCCTGCCTGAGCTGTTCGAGCAGTGCCGTCATGCGGGAAACGATCTCGTCCGCCTCGGCACTGTGCAGTTGTGCGGCGTTCAATTCATGCAGCTGCTCAACCTCGTGCTGAAGTTCCTCTGCGCACCGCTCGGTGTCGCCGTATCGGGCCACCAGACCGAGCTTGTCCTCCATCTCATGAAGGGCGTGCTCCGCTCGCTTGATGCTGTCGCGCACACCCTGACGGGTGATGCCGGCGTGCTCGGCGATCTCGGAAAGCGAAAGATCTTCATTGTAATACAGATCAAACAGCTCGCGCTGCTTCTCGGTGAGGGTCTCGCCGTAGAAGTCAAACAGCAGGCTCATTTCAAGCGGTGTTGCCTTCATGGTGATCCTCCCTGCGAAGTGTAAAGTGTTTTACCTTTACATCGAACGTGATTATTCTATCCTATATCGGCTCTTTTGTCAAGAGGGAACTTTTCATATTGTAAAGTTTTTTTCGTTCCGGTTGCATCATCGGGAATTGCGGATGGAAACCGCAGCTTCTCCCGCTCACCGATTCATCCACCGAATCACGCTCAGCGCCTGCGGCGCGATCTCACTCGGAGACGCCGCCGGCTTCGCCAGAAAATATCCCTGCAGCAGATCAACGCCCAACTCAATAACCTTGCGCAGCTCAGCTTCGGTCTCGATGCCCTCGGCAACGATCTTCATGCCGCGTCCGTGTGCGTATTCCACAATATCCTTGACCAGCTGCTGCTTATCCGCATCGGTGTCGATATCGCAGATGATGTTGATATCCACCTTGATATAGTCCGGCGACAGCTCGAGCAGACTGTTGCTGTTGCTGTAGCCGCTGCCCCAGTCATCCAGCGCGAGCGCGCCCTGATCGCCCAGTGCTCTGCGCTTGCGCTCCAGCGCCTCGCGGTCGATCTCCTCTTCTTCAGTGATCTCGATGACCAGATTATTCAGCAGCTCGGCAAACTGTGCCTTGAATTCCGCAACATCCTCATCCGTCAGGCTGCTGCTGGCAATCGAGTTGAGAAACAGCTTAGTGTTCCTATGCAGTCGCCCCCTGTTCTGCATCATCACAAACGTGGATGCCGCCTTGAAGGCGGTCAGCCGCTCAACCTCGTACAGCTTGTCCATCTCACGCGCCAGCTTCATCACGGTCAGCGGCGAACTCAGAAGCGGCATTTTCACACGCATCAGCGCCTCATACGCCTCTACCCTGCCGGTATGCGCTGAGAAGATCGGCTGAAAATGGTAGCCTGCACTGCTCTCACGCAGCATCTGCAGGAATTCCCTGCGCAGCTGTGCTGCATAGACCTCCTGATTATAGGCACCGATATCAAATTCACCCATTTCGCCCTTGGACTCATGCTTCACCTGATACATGGCAAAATCCGCATACTTTTTGAGCGTAGCCAGATCCCTGCCGTTCTCCGGATACCACGCGATACCGCCGGAAATGCTGATGCGCATAGTGTCGCCGTTCGGCAGAAGCGCCGTGCGCTCCTTCATTGCTTCGGAAAGCCTGTTCAGCACCTGACGGATTTCGTCCCGTCCATCGTAGCCATAGAACAGCACAATGAATTCATCTCCCGACATACGGGCGCAAATGGTATTCTGGGGCAGCGTCTGTGCAAAGCACTGACCCGCCAGATTGATATATCGGTCGCCCCAGTCATGGCCGAACGTGTCGTTGATATGCTTGAGGTTATCCATATCCATCATCAGCAGCGCAGCATGCCCCAGCTTTTCCGGCATACGGAACAGTTTTTTCGCCCGTGCATCAAAGGCCCGGCGGTTGTACAGACCGGTCAGCACATCGTAATCGCGCTCATGCTCGATGCGGCGGCGCTCAAGTGTTGTCGCAGTCACATCCTCGACCAGACCGACCTGCACCTCATCCTCGCCAGTGATGCGCAGCATGACAAACCGCTCACTGCCGTCCTTTTGCGGAATGGTGAACACACAGCCGCCGTCCTGCAGACTGAAGCTCTCATTCTGCAGCACCAGATTCTCCATCAGCATCTCAAACTGCTCCCGTGTCACATCATTCGGGTCGATGTCCTGCATGCCGAGCATGGAGAAAAAGTTGTCGGTCACGAATACTTTATCGCTGTCCTCACGCATTTCATAGCCGCCGAGTTCAATACTTGCCATGTCCATAATACGCAGGAATTTCGTGGAGGTATCCAGAATATCCTGACTGAGCTGGGTGATTGCGGTGGAAAAGCCGTCTAACTCGCGGATGCCGGTGCGCGAGAGCTTTGGGATCTCCGTTCTCTTATCCTTTATAGCGGCTATCTCGTCGGACAGCTGCCGGATCGGATGCGCCAGTCCACGGCTGACCAGATAACTGCATACCAGACCGACGGCCAGCGTCAGCACGACTGCCACCAGCAGCAGACTCTGCATATCGTTGGAGATTTTATACAGCGTGCTGTTGGGCACCATGCCGAGCAGCAGCCAGTGCTCATCCGAAAATGGTGCATTGCGGTTGTACAGCGTCAGCGGTTCCGCACAAGCGAAGTATTTTGTCTTATTGATGACAATGGTGCCGGCAGCACCGTTGTTCCGCATGACAATGCTCTGCGCGCTTTTCAGCGAATGATCCTGCGTAGAAAACGTCACCGGCTGCAGCGGAATGCTGCCGACCGGCTTTTCATCAGTCATTACGGCGAGCAGGTATGCGCCGGTACCGTCATTCTGCAGCTCGGTCAGCGGCAGCTGCTCCTCCAGATAGCTGCACAGCAGCTCCACGCCGACAACGCCGTACACCGTGCCGTCCGGCAGGATGAGCGGCTGCGCGTACGCGATTGCTTCCCGCTTGTCTCCCGGCAAAACATACGGCGAGGTCGTCCAGCGGCCGTACTGCGCCATCAGCAGCTTGCCGCCGTCCTGATAGGCGGTCATGAACGGCTGATACACAAAATCATCAAGCTCTTCATAGTCCAACGCGGGCTGCCAGCAGGAGTCCGTCGAAATACGCATGGACTTCACGATTCCTGCCGGTGCAAACGACAGCATCAGATCCTCGTTGCGCTCGGAAGCCGCCGCATCCGGGTCCAGATCGCGCAGATAAATGCCCGGCAGACGCCCATTGGTCTTGCGGGCATCCAGATCGCATGTATTGAGCACCACGAATACGCCCGTCACCGACGAGCTGCGCAGCTGCGTCACCAAATCATCCGCAATCGCTTCAAGCAGCGGCTCGCTCGAAGCGCTGCTCTGTCCCAGCGTATCCTTTGAGATTTGACCGGAGGTCAGCAGCGCTTCGGTCTTCTCGTTGATCCGATTCGGCATATCGCCGAGATTCTGCGCCTGCACGAGAAAATCCTCCAGATATCTGCTGCGGTTCTCAACCTGTTTGGCTAAAATGTCCTCCGCATTCCGGTCCAGCTGCTGCGGCACGCGGCTTACCGCGATGGAGCCGATCAGCAGTGTGACCTCGACCGCCAGAATGACCAGTACCGATATAAATATAGTGGAAAAGACTGATCTTTCCCGTTTTTCTGTTGGCTTACTGCAAGCCTTCATACCGCACCGCCTGTTCAAACCTGATCTCTCGAGCTGTTTCTCTTATCCTTCGTATGCCTGAAGCTGCGCCAGCGTATCCCGATACCAGCTGTCAAAATATGCATCTGTCAGGAATTCCGCCTCGGCCTGCTCCGCGCTCTGCCCGGCTGCAATACGCTGCTCCACCGTGTCGCGGTCTGCCACAGCAAGATCACTCATCGCGTATTCCAGCACCTTGCGCGCGTCCTTGCTGCCCTCGAAGGCACGGGTGGTGTACAGCTTATTCTCGTTTACCGTCTTGACCGCCATCTGCAGAACGGACTTGACCTCGGGTGTCATAGCAACCTCGCTGTCAGCCAGCATTTCTTCTTTATTCGCTTCCCGGGTGACCGGCAGATAACCCGAGCCGATCGAGAACTGAATGTTGTTCTCCGGTGCGGTGAAATACTTGAGGAAGGTTACGCTCGCCTTGATCTCCGCCTCATCGCCCTTGGTGACAACCATGCCCGCACCCTGCTGCACGGAAACCGGTTCACAGCCCGCAAAATGCGGATTCGGCAGCACTTTCAGCTTGATCGAATGGCTGTCGTCATCACTGGTCATTACGCTGTCCGGAAAGAAGGTCGCGCTCGAGCTGGAGCCGACATAGGACAGGATCGTACCGGTTTTGATGTCATCGCTGCGGAAATGGCCGTTTGCCTCAAAATATCCCTTGATAAACGGCACATAGTAGTTGTCCCACAGCTTACGGATAACATTTTTATCAAAATCAAGCGTCATTTTGCCGTTCTTCACGTCAAAAATCGTGCAGCCAAGCTCCTTTGCACCGATGAGCAGATAATTTGCCATCGCATCTCTGCCAAACAGAGCACGGCCATCATCCGTCGCCTCGGTCTGTGCGTCCGTCCAGTTATAGTATTTCTCGGCTGCTGCGGTCAATCCCTCAACCGTCGCAAGATCGTCATAGGTCGTGCCGGTCGCCTGCGAAAACGCCTGCCAGTCGGTATCGTTCAGATAGAGCACCTCGGTAGCCTTTGCGGTCGGGAAAATCTTGATGCTGCCATCACCGTCAAAGTCGCCCTCGGTGAGATAGCCTTCGATGTACTCGCTTTTTTCGCTTTCGGTCAGGTAGTCGTTCAGGTCCACGACCATGCCCTGCTGATCGAGCGCATACGCAGTATCCGCATAGCCGGAGAAGATATTCGGCAGTTCTTCCGCACCGACCTTGCCTTCCGCGGCGTTCAGCACGTTAGTCTCCAGATCATTTACACTGCCCTGACTGGCGCTTTCCACCGTGATCCCCTGCTCTTTGCCGACCGTATCGTTGAAATTCTGCACCATCCGGTTGAATGCTTCGAGCTGCTCACCGTTATAGTAGTTCCAGATTGTGATCGTCACCGGCTCCTTTTCCGCACCGCAGCCGCCGCATGTCAGCGCCAGCATGACTGCAGCCGCCGTTCCGGCGATCAACCGCTTGTATGCCTTCATAGTTTCCTCTTTTTCTCCTGATAGTATGTAAACAAATTCATCCGATTCTATATATTTTCCCATATGCACGGAATTTTTCTTTTTCCATTCATATAAGGCAACACCGCACAATGAAAGCAGCGTGCACCGCACAGGAAGAGCGCGGAAATTTTACGCGGGCATGCTGCCGCATGGCAAATGAAATTGATAATGGTATTTGTGTGCTGTATGCATGCACCCGCTGCAGTATCTGTCTGAACTGCTATAGTTTATCACAATGCGCAAAAAACGTAAAGCGCGAGTTCCCTGTGACACACATTGCACCTTGTTTTTTGCTTTTCTTTTTCCGCACAGCATGGTAGAATACTATCAGTCCGAAAAAAGGAGGGCGCATGCCATGAAATGGCTTTCACATCTGCGCACGGTGCAGCACCATCGTTTTCTGGTTCTCCGACACTGCTGGCGCGTTGGATTATACTGGCAGGGACTGACGCACGATTTGAGCAAGTTCAGTCCGGTGGAGTTTTCCGCCGGTGCAAAATATTATCAGGGCAACCGCAGCCCGAACGAGATCGAACGCCGCGAAAAGGGCTACAGCGCAGCATGGCTGCATCATAAGGGCCGGAATAAGCATCATCTGGAGTACTGGATCGACTACGCCGCCGACGGCTCCGGTATGTGCGGCATGAAAATGCCCATTCAATATGTAATAGAGATGTTCTGCGACCGCGTAGCCGCCAGCAAGACCTATCGCGGTGCTGCCTACCGCAACAGCGATCCGTATGATTACTATGCACATTCGGTCGATCACTATATCATCCATCCGGATACCGCCGCCGCGCTGGAATCCCTGCTGCGTATTCTGCGCGACGAAGGCGAGGAAAGAGCGTTTGCGGCTGCACGAAAACTGCTTAAAACGGGATATTGAGCAAAAAGGAATCAGCCGGCCGGCTGATTCCTTTTTATAATATGATGTGCGGCCGCAAAAGTATCCACAGGCTGTGGATACTTTTTGTTTATGTCCGCTTTGCAAGCAAAGAACCGAAACAGCGCACAGAACCTTCGTTCCGTGCGCTGTGTGTTTCAGCATTATCACCCTTGGGCAAATACCGCCGCCCGAAGCGGTACGATTGGGAACGTTGGAGCGTCAGATCCGACCGTTTTTCCAAAGGAAAAAGAGATTTAGCAGCGTGCAGCCGGTCTGTGAATTACTCCCACAGACCCTTAGCCTTCATGTCGTCGATGTACTCATCGCAGTTGGTGGAGTCAACGACCTTGGAACCGGAATCAATAAAGGAATCAACCTGTTCGCCTTCCAGAGCCTTTACCGCAGCTTCCACTGCCTTATAGCCCATGTCATAGCCGAGCTGCGCGATATCCATGCCGAGCGTACCGTCCTTGATGGCGGAGATAGCGGAGGTATTGCCGTCAAAGCCGCAGACGATGGTGTCAGCATACTTGGCGTTGCCGGAGTCCTTGATGATCTTAACAACGCTCATTGCCATGTCATCGTTGGAGGAAAGAACAACATCAATGCCGTCCGGATACATCTGCATAACGGATTCCATTGCGGTTGCAGCCTTCTCAGCCAGACCGTCGCAGTACTGCACCTCAATGACCTCGCCGCCGGCTTCCTCAACGCCTTCCTTGTAGCCGGCCAGACGTGCTTCGTGCGTCTCGTCGCCCTGTACGCCGGTAACGATAAGGACAGTCGGCTTGTCAACACCGTTCGCCTTGGCGGCTTCTACGGCTGCCGTGCCGCCGCTCTTGGCTGCGTCCTTGTTGCCGGTGCCGACAAACGCGAGCTTCTTGTCCGAGGTAAAGTCAGTATCGAGTGCGATTACAACCTTATCGGTATTCGCAACCAGCGTGGAAGCAGAATTCGACTGCAGCGGAGCCAGTACCAGCGCGTCAATGCTCGGGTTGCCGAGCGAGGTCTCGATCATGTTGACCTGCTCATCGTAGGACGTTGCCGACGTCGGAGACTGGATATCTACGTTTACGTTGTCGTGCTCATCGGCGTATGCCTTTGCACCTGCCATAACCTTGTTGAAGTGGCCGTCGGTCAGCTTTACGATAACCGAGATGTTGTAAGCGTCGCTGCTGCCGCTGTCTGCGGAAGAGCCGCCGTTGTCGCTCGCAGAGGTGCCGCCGCCGCAGCCCGCCAGCATACCTGCACACAGTGCGCTTGCCAGAGTCATCGCTAACAGTCTCTTTTTCATGATAATTGTCCTTTCTTTCCTCTCGTTTTTCTCTTCAGGGGTCTCTCTTTTTTATTCAATAGCGCCGAAGCGTTACTTTTTACAGATCGCAGGGCATTGCTTCCTTGAGTACGGTGGTGGACTTTTTCAGTCCGGTCAGTGCCGGCATGGTCAGATCCTCCATCTCCTGGCTGATCGGGCCGTCATAGCCCTCCATGCTCAGGCAGGACAGGAATTCCTTCCACCAGCTGACATCATGGCCGTGACCGAGTGCAACATAGTTCCATGTGCGCTTTGCAAACTGGTCGATGGTCTTAGTGTCGAGTACGCCGTCCGGACCGATATAGTTGCGTTCGATGCGGACGTCCTTGGCGTGTACATGGTAAATGCGGTCCGCGCCCAGCTTGTGTACTGCGGCGACCGGATCGCCGCCCATCCACATCAGATGGCTCGGATCTAGGTTCATGCCGACCATCGGGCCGACTGCGTCACGCAGACGAATGAGCGTTTCCGGATTGTAGACCATCTGACAGCCGTGATTCTCGAGTGCGATCTTCTCGATGCCGTTGGTCTTTGCCAACTCGACGGTTTTCTTCCAGTACGGAATGAGCACCTCTTCCCACTGCCAGTTGAGAATCTTGGTGGTGATCGGCGGCCAGCTCGTTACGATCCAGTTCGGGGTGTGATCCTCCGCCGAACCGCCCGGGCAGCCGCTCATCATAACGATTTTCTTGACGCCGAGCAGACCGGCCAGCTTGAAGGTCTTTTCCACGACCTCCTGATGCTGTTTGCCCTCCTCGTTCGGCGCAAGCTGATTGCCCGAGCAGTTGAGCACTTCGAGCACCAGACCGCGCTTTGCAATCGCGTCCATGTAGTTCTTGCGGGTCTCCTCGCTTGCCAGCATGGCATCCAGATCAATGTGCGGTGCCTTGGACCAGTTGCCGCAGGCAATCTCGATGGACTCGTAGCCGAGAGCGGCAACGGTGTCCAGCATTTCCTCAAACGGCATGTAGCCGAGACAGTCGGTATTTAAGCAGAATCTCATTTTGCATATCCTTTCAGAGTGTTCTTCGCTCGTGCCGCGGCGTCCGATGCACCGCGGCACGCGAAAGAGAAGTAGAAAATAAAAAGAGAAGATAAGTTATTTCTTATAGAAGTCCGGCATTGCGTCATACTTGATTTCAACAACGGTCTGCGTGTCACGCGCCTTGGAAGCGGCCTTTGCAGTTACCTGTGCGGTATATCCGTCCCACGCGGACGGACCGTCTACGCGGCCTTCCTTGCAGGCGTTGATCCAGGACTGGAATTCGATATTGTACGCTTCCGGGAAGCGCTCAGACCAGTCGTGGCAGATGGGCGTTACGCGGGAATCGTTGGTGCGGATCATTGCGTTTGCCGGCTCGGGCAGGTTGATGCAGCCCTCCTCGCAGACGACCTCGCAGCGGACGTCATAGCCGTAGCGGCAGTTTACGAAGGATTCTACATCAATACGCACGCCGGATTCGGTGGTCAGATACATGATCTGCGGGTCGCGCAGCTCGCCTTCCGCGTTGCGGGTGGTCTTGGGGAATACGACCTCGGCAGTCTTGTAGTTCTCACCAAGCAGCCAGCGGAGCACGTCGATTTCGTGAATCATGGAGTTCTCGACCGGCATCGAGGTGGTGAAGCCCGGTGCATCGTAGTTGCGGTGTACGCAGTGCAGCATGAGCGGCAGACCGTACTTGCCGGAGTCGATAGCTTTCTTCAGCTGGCCGTAACCCGGATCATAGCGGCGCATGAAGCCAACCTGAACCAGCTGCTTGCCGGCTGTCATCTCGGCCTCAACGATGCGCTTGCAGGCATCAGCCTCAGGAGCCAGCGGCTTCTCGCAGAATACATACTTGCCGGCCTTGATTGCCGCCATGAC
The DNA here is from genome assembly GCF_027693185.1 of Butyricicoccus sp. OF27-2pH9A. Lineage (NCBI taxonomy): Bacteria > Bacillati > Bacillota > Clostridia > Eubacteriales > Butyricicoccaceae > Butyricicoccus > Butyricicoccus sp. OF27-2pH9A. Next base: position 37,708 of record NZ_JAQEXK010000008.1, on the reverse strand, counting down.
GTACTGCTCGTGAAACGGATCGAGCGTGGTAACAACAACGGCGTCGATTTCGTCCGAAGCGATCATCTCCTCGCCACTCTCCCAAGCCTTGATGCCGTACTTCTCGGCAACCGACTTGCAGAAATCAACATTTGCGTCCGCGCAGCCGACTACCTTTGCACCCTGCAGGGTGTTGTTGATGCGCTCAATGTGCGTGCGGCCGATTGCGCCCGTGCCTACCAGACCGATTTTCAGTTCTTCCATGATATTTCCTCCTCAAGTATGTCATTTCTTCTCATTTATGCAATTTTTTCTTTACGAGTACGTACTCGTAATTCTCTATAAAAAATATCTGCTGTTATTTAGCAAATATCTTTTGACGGGATTTTATGTTTTTATCGCTGTATCAGCCGATTTTTCGATTTACGAGGACGTACTCGTAAATCTCTACAAAAAAATATCTGCGGGATTCGCAAATATTTTTATGAAAAACATTCCTTGACCAGAATACGGATGTCGGTAAAAATACGGTCGATCACGGGTTTTCTACCGAATACGAGCTGATCCATGATCAGCTTGACCGGAAGCGCGCCCTGCTCGTCTTTTTCACCGCCGAGTGTCCAATCTACAACGCCCTGTCGCATCAGCTCTACGATTTCGGGATAATCCTCGTAGCAAAGCACACGAACGTCGTTCGCACGACCGGTTTCGATCAGCGCTCTGCCGACCTGTGCTACGCCGCCGCAGGTAATGTAAATTCCGCGCAGATTCGGCTGTTCTGCTAACAGCTGCACCGTTTTTTCATAGGTAATCTGCGGATTTTCGAAGCTCTCCACGCGCGATACGATCTCAATCTGCGGATACTCCACTTTCAGAAAATCCGCAAATCCCTGTTCACGCATCTGCACATAGTAGTTGTTGTTTTCTGTCTCAATCGCACTCGAAATGATGGCAATCTTGCCGTTTCCGTTCAGAAACTGCCCCATCAGCCGACCGGCAATGCGGCTGGCTCTTGCGCTGTCAATGCTGACACAGCAGGTACGGCGCGAACCGGCGATATCCGAATCGGTGGTGATAACAGGAATACCTGCATCAGCCGCCCGGTTAATCGCTCGACGCACACAATCTGCGTTGATCGGACTGAGGATGATGCCGTCGGACTGCTCGTTAATGGCCTTGTCGATATACTCGCTCTGCCTCTTGGCTTCCTGGAACCCGGTAACTGCATAGCTGACTTCAATATCGAAACCAGTCTGCTCTTTTACACCGCGTTCGATACCTTTTTTCAGGTACGGCAGTGCATCCACCTGCACCAGAATGGCAGAAATGCGGTACACCTTGCCTTGACGCTGCAGCACACGGCCGCTCGGATTGGGCGTATAGCCTAGCTCGTTAATAATGGCCTGCACTCTTGCGCGAACCTCATCGCTGACACCTACACGGTGATGTACGACCTTATCGACCGTTGACGGATGAACGCCGGCGCGCTCGGCGATTTCCTTCATGGTAACTCCCATGCCGAACGACACCTCACTTTCATTGGCATAACAGTGCTTTATTGGTTAACGTGTACGTCCTCGTTATTTTACGAGTACGTCCTCGTTATCTGACGATGTTATTGTAGCGCGATAAGCACGCAGCTGTCAACTGTTTTTTACGAAGTTTTTGAAGTTTCATCTTTTTCATAAAAGCCATGCTATGTTTTTGGTGTTTTACAACAAATGCTGTCACGATTGCTGTCAAGAAAAATTAAGTCGTTCTAAAAGTTATTATTTTCCATCTATAAATGCAGAAAAGCTGCACTTTTCGCAATAAAAAGTGCAGCTTTCATGGCGGAGACAGAGAGATTTGAAAAGCAAAGTTTTGATTTTTTGCATCTTTTTCTGTGTTATTCCGTCTTATTCAGTTCATCATCCCGTTTTTTGAGTACATATAGCACATACAGTTTCGGTTGTTTTTATCGTGATTGCTGTCACGTTGCTGTCAGCCCGAGCGGTTTCCCGCTCGGGCTTTTGACTTTTATACCGGTCTAAACACACCGCCGTCCAGACGGCCGATCACCCATGCGTTGGATCCGTTGACCTCTACAATATATTCGGCTTCCCATTCATACTCACCAATCTTTGCACAGACCAGATATTCGTTCTCTGCATACGGTTCAACATAATCAAAACCCGTACAGTAATCGCCTTGGCTCTCCACATAGCTGCTGACTGCGCCTTGTGCCAACTTTGCAGGAGCAACATCCTGCTCTGTCCAGCCCATCTTCTGCTCATATGCAGAAATAGTATCGACATTCGCCTTTTCTACATCACTCAAATCGCTTCCATCATAGGACGAATTTGGCGTATACCACGATTTAGCCGCAAAGTAATTCTGGATTTCCTGCGTCTTGAACACATAACCATGTCGAGCATAAATCTCATTGCGGGCCAGCAGCGCCGTCTTTTGATTCCAGCCTGCCATATCGTCCTCGGTGATGTACTGCCGATCACTCGGAAAAATGTAATCAGCCGACGAAGCATCCGCAGTCGATGCCGGTTCTACTGCTGTCGTATCAGCAGTGTCCTGCTGTGCATAGTCGTTCATATCCAGATAGCCATACGCATCCAGTACCCACGAAACCGAGGTTTCCAGTGTGTCCTCACCAAACAGCGTGCAAAGCTGTGCGCGATCACCCGTATAGTTTGCTGCCGCACCATACAACACTGCAGAACCGGAGATCTGATCCAGCTGATCAATAAAGACTTTCATCTTCTCTGCGCTGTCGAGTTCTGTTTCATGCTTTGTGGTGTAAGCCATAAAGTATAGACTGTTTAACTCTGCCGCAAGGTCGCTTGCCTTTTCAATCTCTGTATTGGGATCATGAAAAGCAGAAATTTTGAACACCTGCTCGTCCAGCATTTTGAACTGAATCGTTGTGTCGCCCACAGTTTCATCTGTATATTTTACTTCAACAATCTGCTGACCATCATCGTTCTCTCCGCCGTCCCACTCGGCTGTGCACCCCAGCAGATCTTCATAGTAGCTGCTGAGCAATTTCTGCACCGTCATATCGGTAAATTCGCCGAGATAGCCATTTTGTACGGTTTCGATATAAGTGTCCGTGCTGGTCGAGCCTGTATTACCACCAGACGTACCAATCATCACTGCAATCAAAATCAGTACAACCGCCACAATACCGCCGATGATAAACTTCTTTTTACCGCCCTTTTTCGATGGTACTGGCGCTCCCTGTGGTGGTATTACATTCTCATGAACGTTTTCTGTGCTTGCAGCAGCTTCCACCGTCTTTGTGTCCTCTTGAACTGCCTCTACGCCCAGCGGAGAGCCGCATTTCGGACAAAATGTTTTCTTCTCCTTAATTTCCGTACCGCAATTTGGACAGAACATCTTTTACCAACTCCTTAGTATTAATTTTTTTACGAACAACAGCAGCATAATCGCCATAGAGCCTATACCATATCCCGCTAAAACGCCTGTAGCAAATCTCCTGCGATTGGTAGATACCTGCCACTCCAACAGTTGCGTTAAACCATCTATCGCCAGCGGAATACAGCAGACGGCGTACACGCTCATGCTCTTTCTGCAGACCGCATATATCGGCACAGCAAGAATATATCCCACCAGAACGCCTGTGCATCGGGCACACAGCGGAAACTTCCTGCCTTTCCAGTAAAAGCTCCTGTCTGCGCGTTGATGACAGCCTGCTCGATGGCCGACTGCCATCAGCCATTCATACACCGTTTTCTTCATCACGAGCCTTTTTCAGTTTACTCAAATACTCTTGATATTTCTTTGCATTTTCGACTGCTTCGTTTAACTCGGTTAAGGCTGGTGATAGCTTTATGTAATACGGCGGCATCATGCACATTACTCCAATCACCATTGCAGCAAGAAACCAGATAATTATCGTAATCAGTTCGTCCATATCAATAGCCAGAAATGCTATAAAGCCCATCAATGCAATGATGATTCCTCTCCCAATCATCCGGAATGTATTCTGTACCTTACACGCCGGGTACTCTTGCAAAAATGCCTGCTTATCCGCTTTCAGGCGAGCTTTCAAAGCCTTATAGCGGTTTTCAGCTTCTATCACTTCGTTGTCGATATTCTGGAGTATTACTGGATTCGCTGCCGACAGCAATGCTTTTCGCCTGGCTTTTGCATTAAGTTCTTGTTGAATTTTCTCCTGCCGAGCCTTTTCCGCTGCTTTCGCAGTCCCCGCTTGAAACTTTTTACCGCAGGAATGGCACACCCAGTAATCATCGGTAAATCCCGGACTTGCTCCGCACAGGCCGCACAATATGCCGATCGGCCCGAAAATCATCATACCGCAGCAGGCATCTGTAAACGATCCGCTGCTGCCAGAATGATGAACAGCCACATACTGCGTATTTTCCGAACCGCACTTTGGACACTTCACGCGATCCTCTCCCCCCTTTCTTTCTTATGCACAGTATATCATTTCCAGCCTCATTTGTAAATGATATAACAACCACTATTTATCAGTGTATATATCAATTTGCCGATTGGAACAACTACCTCTATGATGGTATGAGAGGTGTTGCCAATGACTGATATTTCGGCTGCAATCGGCAAACGAATCCGGACTTTCCGCAACGCACAGGGCATCAGCTTGGAAGAATTATCTTTCAAAGCAGGTCTGAACGCTGCACACTTGGGACAAATCGAACGCGGTCTGCGCAATCCGACGATTGAAACGCTGAACCGTATCGCCACTGCGTTGGACATATCGTTTTATGAACTGATCGGCTCGGTCGAGGAAGTCCCGCAGAAACAACCGGAAACCAATGAGATCAAACGGAAAATCGACGCACAGCTGTCCTCCATGACTTTGGACGAGCAGAAGGACATACTGCGCATCATTCGCATATTCCGCCGCCGTTTTGATGAAGAAAACAAAAAGACTGACTGATATACTTATGTGGTATCAGTCAGTCTTTTATATTTTGTAGTTTATACACATTGTAAAACATTGCTATTCGATGCCCATTGTGGTAATATTAAACCAATAAAAGTTAAATTGTCGCAAAATAATTGGACAAAATACAAAGAGATCTCCTAAGAGATCTCTTGTTCCACACACTGTGGAGCCGCATACACGGCGCTTGCGCTAAAAGCTTATTTGAACTTGTAGTGTAATACCTAATGGTAGTAAATCATTGGTACACTATTATTATCCACCCCAATCATCAATTTGTCAATCAGGGAGATAAAGAAAATGAAAGAAAAAACACAGATTCCTTATTATCTCGGAATAGATGCCGGCAGCAGTTCTATCGGCTGGGCCGTCACGGATACAATGTATCATGTTCTAAAAACTAAAGGAAAAGCCATGTGGGGTGTTCGTCTGTTCCCCGATGCATCAACTGCTGCAGAGCGCCGTACTCATCGTGCTGCAAGGCGTCGCTTGCAGCGCAGAAAACAACGTCTTGATATTTTAGAAATGCTCTTTGCTCCTGCATTAAATGAAAAGGATCCTCAATTTTTAGCCCGTATGCATGAGAGTGATTTATGGCAGGAAGATAAAAGTATAAATTCTAAATATTCTCTATTCTCCGATTCCAATTTTAATGACTGCGATTATCACGCCCAGTATCCAACCACATATCATCTTCGCAGTGAATTAGCACATTCCACAGATTCGCATGATGTCCGTCTTGTCTATCTTGCACTACATCATTTGATGAAATCACGGGGACATTTCCTCTACGAAATATCGGAAACATCGGACAATGACTCATCTTTAAGGGATAAGTTCGATGATTTTTGTACTCTTTTATCAGATGCATACGGATTGGATTTTGTTCCGCACAATACGGATAATTATCTAAACATTTTGAAAACTCCTAATATGCGAGTTACGGAAAAGGCAGCTTTACTTACCGAAGGTCTAAAGAAGCCCAGCAAAAATGAAGCCGGAATTTCTCCCTTTTACATTTCTGAATTGCTGGCAGGAAGGTCTGTTGCACTCTCCAATCTGTTTGGTGATGACCGATTTAAAGATGCCAAGAAAATTACGCTGCAAAATGATCTTGACGCAAATTACAATGAACTTTGTGAGGTATTAGATGATCATATATCCGTAGTTACTGCTGCCAAAGATGTATACGATGCCGCACGCTTTGCGGAAATTATCGGTACGCACAGATACCTTTGCGATGCCAAAATTGCTGTATATAAGCAAAATAACATTGACTTAAGAGTACTTAAAGATTATATTAAGGCGCACTGCATTGAACGATATAACTCTATTTTTTGTGACAAAGAGGACAAGCTTGATAATTATGCTGCCTATAGCCAATATCATCATAAAAGCGGCGATTACACTTGCTCACAGGAGGCTTTTTGCAAATTCCTAAAAAAGTCTTTGCCTGAAATGGCGGAATCCAAATCCCCTGTCATTGCAACTATATATCAAAAAATCGTTGATGGTTCTTTTCTGCCGCGTTTGCGAAGCTCTGAAAATGGAGTTATCCCCTATCAGCTTCAACTGCGCGAACTAGATGCAATATTGAAAAACGCTTCTTTATATTTACCATTTCTAGCACAACAGCAATGCGATGGTTACACTCCCGCTGAGAAGATTAGAAAAACATTTGAATTCCGTGTTCCGTATTATGTCGGTCCACTAAATGATAAAGCAGCACATCACTGGGCTGTTCGTTCTAACACTGATAGCAAAGAAAAAATTTATCCGTGGAACTTTAATCAACTGATTGATCTTGATCATTCAGCTGAAGCATTTCTCGTCAATTTAATCGGTCGCTGTACTTACACAGGTGACCCTGTTCTGCCTAAGGATTCTTTACTATATAGCGAGTATATGTTGCTCAACGAATTAAATCCATTAAAAATTGATGGTCAACCGCTTTCTACAGAGCATAAAAAGCAGTTGATTAAAGATATGTTCATACACCCTGTTTCCAAGCAAAAAGGCAAAGTCACTAAAAAGAAAATCTATGAATATCTGAAATCAAAAGGCTGGATTTCTAAAGCTACAAATATAGATTCTATCAACGGAATTGATGATAAGATCAAATCTGATTTGCGCTCCGCCTTCGGCAGTGCACAGCCGTCTGCCGGATTGTGGGCGATCAGCCGCTGCTCGACTGCCAGCTTCAGGGCAGAGGAAATGATTTGATGGATGTTGCGCACTGTTTTGGCGCTCAGTCCCTTGGGCTGCTTCTGTGCTTCGATTCGCTCTATCCGCCCTTCTGCCAACAATTTCTTGTAGAACTGTTGCAGATGCAGCGTCGTCAGATCATTCAACGGGATCTTGCCGAGCTGCGGCTTGATGTGGTTTTCGATGTAGCCATGATAGGTCAGGTAGGTGGATGGGCGCATTTTGATTTTGGCATAGTTCTCATACCACACTTCTAACCAGTTACCCACGGTGTAGGTCTTGGCCCGTCCGTAGTCGATGCCCACATTTTCCTCGATGGCTTTCTTCAGCTTTTCCTTGACTTCCGCTTGCGTCTTTCCAAAGACGTTTTTAATGATGGCCTTTCCTGTTTCTGGATCGTGACCGACTGTGTACCGACCCTCCCAGCGTCCGTCCTTTCGTTTGCGGATATTTCCCTCCCCGTTTGCTCGTCGCTTTGGCATATGTTAAGCAACCAGAGATTACAAGCGGGAATCCTGTCCACAAAAGAGCCAGATCTGGAATATATGTTCCATCGCCATCCACAAAGCAACAAGAGCGGTATATGAGATACAACCTTACCCTACGGAACAATCTCAGTGCAGTCGATCACCAAAAGGGGCCCAATTACCCTCGCACAGGCCCTGCTCCTTGGAAAATGAGCAGATTCATTTTTTATCATCATGCCAGGTATGACCGCCCAAAAGATCAGGCATACTGTAGCAAAGGGGGCCTGCGTATGAGAAAACCAAGCCGCGAGGCTTTGACGAAACGAATCTGGTTTGATTACTTCAATGAGGTCCTTCGCAAACAAAACCTCATTGATTGGAACACCTATCAGAAAATCAAGTTGTCTATCCAACAATAAGAAGCTGTTGATTGCATAAGCTCAAGTCAAAACCACCAGCTAAGCTGGCTGTCAGCATGTCCAGACACCCGGTCATTGTGCTCCATTTTTCCCCGTTTCAGCATCCCTCACCACTCATTTTTCCCGTTTACAAACGAAAAAGCCCAGCTTTCGCTGGACTTTTTCGACAGACTGGGGCATCCAAAAGGGTGCCCTTTTTCATTTCTGCAGGCCATGTACAGCCCACTCTGCTTCTGCCCTGTTCGTATCTAGGATACTCAACTGGCACTTCGATTTGCAGGATGCATGGATCTGGGCGCTTTACTCCCCATCCACAGGCTTGCCAACCATGTATACCCAGCCATGAGGAGGACAGACAGAATATGTCCAGTACCCGATGACCACACCGTCAAAGGGAGCAATGACCCGATCCACTTCCTCTCCGAACAGGTTCGTAATGATGGAAAGCGTGTCGCCCTTACGCACAGAATCCATTGCCTTCTTCACAGGCACATGAATCCCGCCGTTGCGGTTATAGATATAATCAATGTCATAGTGGTGTACGCCCTCATTGGCGGGCACGCTGCCCTCCAGAATCCCCAGCAGGGTCATCACATTGCGAATTCCGGTCTCCAACATCTGCTTGTGCTCATCCCGCTGATACATGCGGGTGCACTGTCCGCCGATCTCGGGTGTAATGCAGGGAATGCCCATCTGATAGGCATACTCATCCTCAATTCCGCTGTTCTCCGCGTAGCGGGTGTTCTTCCACAAGACCTTAAAGCCAAAGCACTGGGCCATTTCACGGGATTTATACGCCACAGGAGACTCCTCTCCGCAGTACAGCACAACAGGCTCCAGATACTCGCTGTTGCCGCCGCCGTGGATGCAGATCACCGCGTCAGCCTTCTTGATGATGTTCTCACAGTACCAGCTGCACACATAAGCCGTCATGGGGCCGGTTCCGCCCGGATAGATGCGATTCAGATCCTGGGGCACAAAGTCCAGGGTATTATAGCGCTTCATTTCGGCAAAGGCCTCTGCATTCAGGGCAGGGATTCCAATGAAGCTTCCCTTCATCTTGGATACATCCAGCCCCTCAAAGGTCTTGATAATTCCCTCAGTACCCTCATACTCGTCGCCGTGGTTGCAGGCATCCACCACCAACGTGGGACCGTCCTGGGCGCCCACCGCCAGCATAATGGGAATATTCACCCATGAACCGTTGGCCCGCTGGGCCAAATGAATAAAACCATATTCCTTGGTGCCCTTCTTTTGGAGTGCCTGGGTAAGATCAAACGATTCGTCATACTCTTTGATATTGGTCTGCATAATCCATATCCCCTTTCTCTATCATACCACACTGTCCGCGTCGCTGTTCAGTGCTTGGACAATGCTTGTGCACTCAGATACAAAGCGGTTCACCTGCCGGCGGAAGGCTGTCCGCCAATACAAAAATTCCTGAGGTGGCAGGTCGTTGCGGTGCTTGCCCCTGACCAGCTGCAGACCGGGCAGCAGGCCCACTGCAAATGTGTTGTCAAAGTGATATTCATCACAGGCACTGCACAGCAGTCTCGTCAGCCGGCCTCCTGCCTCCTTCGCCTGTCTGTCACTGGAAAAGCAGATACGCCTGGCACAGGCCTTGTCCAGCTCCTCCAGTGCCCGTTCTACAGGAGCGAAATCAAAGTCATCGCCGCAATGGGTCCGGATGTCTGCCACAGTATCTCTCATTTGCGCCAGACACCCTGCCGCGTCAAAGGGAAGATGCGCTTCATCAGCAAACTCTTTTACCAGCTCCACCAGCACCCGTGTATCCCTCATCAGAAGCTGGGGGTCCACCTTATCCATGGTATCCTCCACGGAATGCCACCACCAGCCTCCGCCGCTGCCTGCACAGTGCCAGCGGCCACGGTTGGGCGGCGTCTGATAAAAGTCAAAGGACACCTGGATGGGAATGCGCGGCCCGAAAAATGACAGGTCTGATCCCCGCCCCAGCGGGCGGATCACCACCTCAGCCTGCCCGGTGCACCGACGCAGGATATCCCCAAGGGTATCCCCTGCCACACCGGACGTGGAAAACCCGATCTCCTGCGCTCCCATACAGCCGGGAGAGTCCATGTTGACCAGCGCCACACAACGGGCATCCAGGTCCTCAAACTGCTCATCGCAGTACCAAGTGCTCCCGGCATACCGTCCGTTGGAGTGGGCCGGCCACCACGCGATTTTGACACCCCGCCGCAGCTGCTTCTGGGACAGTACCCGTGCCAGTTCCAACACAGCGGCATTCCCGGTGGCATTATCCGTCACACCATAATCCCAGGAGTCATAGTGGCTGCCCACCAGCACATACTCCGGCGTTTCACCGGCCAGCTCGGCTACAGGGATCTGAAGACGCACACATCCACACTGCAGTACGCTGCGCACCGTCGCGGTACGGCTGCAGGCTCCAGGCGTCAGCAAGGGCAGTATGGATTCTCTGTCACAGCTTCTCAGGCCCACCACCGGAAAATCAGGATAGGTTTTTCCGTTTTCAGGCTCCGCGGTGCCCCACACAGGGCTGACCGTCTCGTAGTGAAGCACAGGCTCCTCGCTGGTCCACAGATGGATCAGGCCCTTTACACCGTATCCCCGCAGCTTTTGAACATAGTCCTCATAAAAATTGTCCCCAATCACGATGCAGCCCCGCGCCCCCGCGTACCAATCCTGCTCCTGTCTGGGCTTCAGCTGGTCGTGGGCATGGACATCATAAAACAAGGGGGCGGTCACTCCGTCCGGACAATGGGCGGAGAAGGAACGGGGAAGGGCTTCAAAGGTCTGATCCATCCCCTCTACAGTAACTGACGCTTCTATAGGAGTGGAGACATATCCGTCACACTCATACACGCGGCATGGAATGCCCCATTCCTGCAGCTTCTTGATCAGATAGCCGCAGGCACGGTGCTCATCTTCCGAACCGCCGATGCGCTTCAGCCCGGAAAACACATCCAGTGTCTCCATCAGGCATTCCCGTGAGAGTTCTTCCATTCCTCAATTCTCCTTTTGGTGCGCAAGGAAACACTGGTACACATCCTGCCAGGCAGCCTCATCCGTCACAAGGCGGAAGGCAGCCAGTGCACAGCACACAGCACCGTCATAGATGCCCTGATGAGCCCGCGCCTCTTTCCCGGTCTTTACCCATGCGTCCGTGTGAGGAGGATCATCTGTCTCGATGGTCTTTACCCGCAGGCAGCAGCTGGGCAGCCGGTGGGTCACCGCGCCGAAATCGGTAGAACCGCAGTCCTTCCGGGGCGGAGCAATTCCGTCACACGCAAATTTTTCTGCACACTCCATCAGCAGCGCACCCATGGCATCATTGATGGTGGTGTTGTAAATATGCGCCACAGGGGTAATTTGTACCTGTGTCTGGGTAGCCATGGCAGCAGCCTGGGCAATCTCCCGGGTCCACTGCTCCACGCTCTCCAGATACGCCATGGAGGAGTGGCGGATCTCTACCTTAACCTTGGCAAAATCGGGCACGGAGTTGACTGCCGTCCCCCCAGCCAGCACAATATTGCTCACCCGGCTGGAATCCTTGAGGTGATTGCGCATGAGCCCAAGCCCTGTCTGCAGCATGGTCACCGCATCCACTGCGCTGCGCCCAGCATAAGGCGCAATACCCGCGTGGGCGGTTTTGCCGTGAAATTCCACATCCATCTCGATCAGAGCCAGAGAGGGCGTCTCCAGCTGGGTCAATGTGCTGCCGTGCACCATGAAGGCCACATCAATATGGTCAAACCCGCCGTGGGCGGCCATCTCGTTTTTGCCTCCGTCCAGCGACTCCTCGCTGGGCGTCCCGATCACATGGATCTCAAAGGGCTGGTCCGAAGACTCCAGCACTCCCCGCAGGGCCATTGCCGCGCCGATCATGGCAGGGGTCTGCATATGGTGGGCGCAGCCATGTCCCTGGCCCCGCAGCGCATCATATTCCCCTAAAAATCCTACTGCGCGCCCTCCGGCAGCCCGCCCTCCCTTGTGGCGGTACACGGCACAAAAAGCCGTATCCAGCCCGGCGTAGGGAATGGTTACTTCAAAATCGTGGGCTCGCAGCCACTTTGTCAGCGCAGCTGAGGAGCGGTACTCCTCATAGCCCGGCTCGGCGTAATCAAAAATTTCGTCGCTCAGCGCGCACAGCTGCGGCATCAGCTCTGAAACGATATTCGCAATTTGCTTCTGAATTTCTTCCATGGCATGTCCCATCCTATATCTTTGAAATTTATAATATCCTGCCGTCGCGCCATGCAGTTGCGGCGGCCAGCTCTAAACGGATCAGTAACCGATCACCACAGCCAAAGCCAGGAAGGCCATAGAAACCAGGCTGAGCAAAATCACCAGCTTAATGACGTACTTCAGCCACACGGAATAGGGAATCTTGGACGCAGCCAAAAATCCCAGCATGGTGGACGAAGTGGGGTAGATGGCATTGGTCAGGCCGTCACCCAGCTGGAAGGCCAGCACAGTGCTCTGGCGGGTCAGGCCCACCAGATCGCCCACAGGCGCCATGATCGGCATGGTGGCTGCCGCCTGGCCCGTACCAGAGTTGATGGGCAGGTTGATGATGTTCTGCACCAGGAACATACCGATGATCTTTACCGAGCTGGGCAGTGCCACAATCGCATTGGCCAAGGCATTGATAATGGTATCAATGATCATGCCGTCCACCATAACGGTATTGATCGTACCGGCCACTCCCACAATCATCGCACCGAAGGTGATATTGGCCATGCCCTGCACATACAGATCGCAGATCTTGTTGCCGCTGAACCCGGCCAGAATACCGCATACCACACCCAGCACCAAAAACAAAGTAGCCATTTCGGTGATAAACCATCCCAAGTAGGCCACGCCGTAAATCAAAACGGCAAACGCGATGACAACGGCCAGAAGGATCAGCTTGTGCCGTCCGGTCACTTCAATCGCAGATACATCCACATCCTCCAGGTTGGAATCCTCGTTCCCCATCAGGTTCTTGGAGGGATTCTTCTTTACCTTCTCCGCGTAATGAATAATATACAGGCTGGTCACAACAATAAACGCCACCAGGATAATCCAGCGATACCAGGCTCCGGAGAACATGGGAGTCACACCCGCGATGGACTGAGCCACACCCACATTAAAGGGATTATAGATGCCCGCCGTAAAGCCCACGATGGAGCCCATGGCGATCATGGCTGTACCTGTGATGGTACCATAGCCCACTGCCTTGGCCACTGCAATCCCAATAGGCACAAACACCAGAACCTCCACAGACATTCCCATGGTGAAGCCGCCTACGGCAAAGACCGTAATGAAGATGGGGATGAGCAGCTTTTCTTTTCCCGCAAACATCTTGCCCAGCTTGGCACAAAAGGCGGTGATCATCCCTGTCTGCATAATCAGCTCAAAGGCGCCGCCGATGATGAAAATAAAGAAGATGATCTCGTTTACGCTGGAGCTGCCCAGAGTTCTCACAAAAGCCATGGGGATTTCCAGCGGTGAAACCGGTGACGATTCCACCTGAGTGTATGTACCCGGTACAATCAGCATACGGCCGCTGGCATCCTCCTGGCGCTCAAACTGGCCGGCAGGAATCACGTAGGTCAGCAGGCAGACAACCAACACGATCAGAAACAGAATAATGTACGTGTGGGGCATCTGGATGCCTTTTTTCTTTTTCGACGTTTCAATGGACATTCTTCTCTGCACTCCTCACAATCAAGTGTCTAATAATTATACATTTATTTTTTTCTTTATGCAAGGGCAAATCGAGATTTATCGAGGAATCTGAATTTATCGTAAAAAACTCCCTTGAGCCGCCAGCGGCTCAAGGGAGTCTATGGATGTTTTGACCACTGTATCCACAAAAACTGATTAAAGTTCCAGCCCATTCCACGCTTCTGTCAGCCGACACAGCCGTTACAGAAGCGTGTGTGCTGCTGAAGTTTCCACTGGGCAGGCTGACACGGGCATAGCGGCCATCCCAAATTCAGTGTAAACTCCTCAGCTTGGAAGCGCGCAAAGTTTATCTGCAGCCACAGCAGATTCATCCCGCTGCCGCCTTCTCCTATACGATGTTCCCCCTCACAGACTGAGGGTACAGATGTAACGGATGGGTCGAATATGTCCTGCAACCGTGCGGTCTATGCGCCGATAATTCATAGTTCGTATGGGCACCATCTTCTTAATAGTGAGCATAACCTCCTGCATTTTTCGCTCCCGATCCAGTTCTGCTTGCTCTTGTTTTCGACGAGCCTCAACGGCAGCATAATCGGTGAACAGATCCATCTGCTCAAATTCGCCCTCTCTGGTCATCGCCTCACTCTCTGAAATCACCCGACCCGCAACGATGTTAAGTCGCCGCACCATGAGGTCGGTATTCACAATACGATCAAAGAGCGCTGTAGCTGCCCCCATGATTTTCTTTGTAGAGGAGGTATAATCGTTCAGGCGCTCGGTTCCATGGGCGTGCTTTGGAACCGAGCGGCCATAGTGATCCTTGACTATTGGGCCATGATAACGATTTCGCCGTGCCGGATCAGTTAGGTTCTCAATGTCATAGCCGACCGTCAGAACAATCTGGTCGGTCATCAGCTTCTTACTCACCAAATCCAGTGCCAGTTGCTCTGCCATTTCTCTCAGCACCAACCGAGCCCTTTCTGCGGAATACGGGCAATGCAGAACCTGACCGGAACCAAGGCTGTTTTCACTGGGATGATATGCCTTAACCGCTTGGATGGTACAGGGTTCCCAGCCCCACGAATGGTCAATCAACAACTCAGCGTTTTTCCCAAAGAGCTGGTAAAGAAGATCCTCATTGCATACCGACATTCGCGCAACATCGCCCATGGTAAACATTCCGTGTGCCTCTAACTTCTTGGCGTATCCACGTCCAACCCGCCAGAAATCGGTGAGTGGCTGGTGCGACCACATGGTTTGACGGTAGGTCATCTCATCCAGCTCTGCGATGCGCACGCCGTTCTCATCCGCAGGGATATGTTTTGCCAAGATATCCATTGCGACTTTACATAAATAAAGATTCGTACCAATACCTGCGGTGGCTGTAATTCCGGTATTCTCGATCACATCCAGGATAATTTTCATTGCAAGTTCTCTGGGGGTAAGTTTGTAGGTGGATAGATAATCGCCAAGCTGGACTAGAGCATATTATAGAGAATTCTACGGGCAATAACAATAAAATTTTCGCTGATTTAAGTTATGAAATGCGATTGAATTGTGAAGATTTGAACCGAATTGCTGATGTTCGTGTATATGTCAATGATGTGCTTGAGTCCTCTGTTTACAATAATGGACGAATTTATTTTCCTAGTCGAGGGATAAGCAATAGACGAATTTTTCTAGATTGTTATGGGTTTGCGGAGTTGTCTATTACGCTTATATTAGTAGATGGACAAGAATGTACGCTGAATTCAGAGTATTTACCGATTTTGGTGCGACGAGAGGAACTTAATAATTCGGTAGAAGCAATGGCTAGATTTGTTTATAATAATCAAGAATGGCTTTTGTTAAATGGAGAACTCAAACCGAAAAAACCATCTGGGCTTAAAGAGAATGGGTACCGTAGTCTTGCGACACAGATTTTGTTAGCAGAAGAGATTGCAGCTATATATGAGAGTAGTTATGGATATTTCAAAGCTAATAGCAGATTCAAGTTGGAAAAGATGTCTGTAATTGAGAGACTAGAGCGAATACAATATGTGACGCAGGGAACGCTGTCATATACAGCAACGCATCCAGAGTACTTGCGGCAAGTAAATAGTACGCAAGGTATATTTATTGGAAATCGTGTGTATCAACCACAGAAAACAGAAACTGTTCAAAATACACGCTCATATGATATATATGAGAATAGAGTGATTTTAGCATTTCTAAGGAATATGATTGATTCGGTACAATCTTTGCAAGGATATTGCTGTAATCTATTAAGTAAAATCCCCAATGATGAAGATTATAGCTCAGAGTACATTTATTCATCATTTTTTATGTTTTCTGAAACAAGAAAAATGATAGAAGATGGAAAGACTCAGTTGGAGAAATTGTCTGAAAAATTTACATATTTATGGGGAATGTATAGTGATATTCTTCGTATTCCCCTAGATCAACATATAGTACCCCCTAGACCGACTGCAATTTTTCTCTCCGTTCCACAATATAATCGAATATTCGTTAGAATTCATCAATGGTTTAGTTTTGGAATATATAATTTTTCTAAAGAACATTTTATGCTCTCCTTTATTAAAATTTCAGCTTTGTATGAAAGTTATCTTTTGGCGAAATTCCTTTGCTATTTCAGAGATAGAGGGTATTCATTGGAGTCTTCTAGACGTTGCGTATATCCGGTATCAAAACGATGGAAATACAAAAATACTTCTGTACGAAATACATTTGTATTAAAAAATGGTCAGAAAAGGATTACTTTATATTATCAGCCTGTAATTTTTGATACAGATCAGCGCTCTGTAAATGGTATCGGGTTGTATAGAAATAATTCTATATCTGTGTATGCGGGTAATGAAGATGACTGTAGGCAAGGCGGTCATTACTATGTGCCAGATTTTCTGATTAAAATTGAAGAAAATGGCGATTCCCGATATATGATCGTAGATGCAAAATTTAGTGATTATAGTAGTGTACGACGCTATTATGTAAAAGATTTGGTGTTTAAGTATTTATTTTCAATTAGTCCAATCGAGGAAAATGAATTAGTATGCGGTCTTTGTATTATGTATGGTAAATGCAAGTCTAAGGAACGACTGCAAACAGCATATGATAAGCAAATATTAGGCACTGAAATCTATCCATTTATAGAAATATTCCCCTTAATAGAAGGAATAGATTCTGCAGGACAGTATGAAAAGATGGATCGATTGCTGAAGAAATTACTATAAGATTTAGGCAAAAAAAATAAAGCTGCCCGCTCGGGCAGCTTTATTTCTCTCTCAAAAGAACCGGATCGGCTGACGCAGCGGCGGCTCCATATTATACATATTCGCCATCGTTTGCATTGCGGTCCATTTCTGGTCGGTCAGCACATGAGCATAGGTATCCAGCGTGAATCCAACAGAATAATGTCCCAGCAGGATCGAAAGCGTTTTCGCATCCATTCCCTGTTCCATTGCACGGGTCGCAAAGGTGTGCCGCAGTGCATGAAAGTTGTAGTTCGGCAGATTGGCCGCAGCCAGCATCTTCTGATAATACTCACGCATGAGGCGCGGCTCGACATAGAGGCCGTTCTCCTGCGTAGCAATCAGACCGCTGTCGAAGTAGGCAGTGCCCAGCGTAGCGGCATCCTGCATCTGCACGGTTCGCCAATTCTGGAGGTCCATCACTAGTTCGGGCAGCATGGGGATACTGCGGATGCTGTTCTGCGATTTCGGTGTCTGCGTAACGATCTCGGTTTTGCTGTCGGCCTCGTCATCATCATAGCGCTGTAAACGATTGAGTGTCTGGTTGACATGAAGCATATTCGTATAGAAATCAATATCACACCAGCGCAGGCCGACGACCTCACCCAATCGCAAGCCAGTCACCAAGGTCATCCGCACGAATACGCCATACCGGAACTGATAGCTTGCCTGCACCAAGCGGGCCTGCTGTTCACGGGTCAAAACCTCAATATGCGGTTTGATGAGCGGCGGCAGGCTTACACTGCCGGACGGATTGGAGAGAATCAGTCCCTCTGACTGTGCCTGTGCGAGAGCCTTATGTAAGCACATATTCAGATTGGAAATGGTTTTGGGAGATAAGTTCTCCTGCTCCTGCTTGTAGTTGTAGAATATCTGGAGCGTACGCGGGGTCAGCTCTTTCAGCTTGATAGTGCCGAGCGACGGTTTGAAATGCTTGCGGACATAGGTTTCGTAGCTCTTATAGGTGGACTGCTTGAGCGTGTGCTGCATATAAGTCGTCAGCCAGTTATCCAGCCATTCGCCTACGGTCGTATTGTTCTGTAAATACTGCGGTGTCTGCACCATAGCGACACTCAAAGCGTGCTGTATATCAACAGCTTCATCAAGTGTATCGGCGTACTTGGAAATACGAGTCGATTTACCGGTTTCCATATCTCGGCCGGAGATACGGACTTCATAGCGTCCATTCGGTTTCTGGCGGATACTGCCCTCACCGTTGTGACGCTTTTTCTTAGTCTTCTTATTGTTGTTCATCTGTAATGCCTCCGATGCGGTTTTACTGATGAGTTCAGATCAGATTAGAATTTGATTTTAAGCGGAAAAGGTTCTGTGTTATAATGGGAATCAATAGATGACAGAAACGGTGATACAGATGGAAAAGACCACAGGCGAATTGATGGATATTCTGCGCAGCAAGCCAGATGCAGCAGCCTTTGTTCGGGAGAACGCTGACGAGTTGCAGAATAAAACCATACCGGAGCTGTTAGCGGACTTGCTGGAACGTAAACAGCTGGCAAGAGCGGCAGTAATCCGTGCGGCAGGCTTGGCGCGTACCTATGGCTACCAGCTTTTTGACGGTACTTATACACCGACACGGGACAAGCTGATACAGCTTGCATTTGGCTTTCAGCTTACAGTAGAGGAAACGCAGATGCTTCTCAAAGCCGCAGGCCATGCCGTTCTGTATCCTCGCAATGCGCGTGATGTGGTCATTATAGAGTGCCTGTATCAGCGATGCGGCATCATTGCGTGCAATACCAAATTGGAGGCACAGAACCAGCCGTTGTTAGAGTGAGCGCAGGCTGCGATACAGCGTTGCCTTCTTCACCCCAGTCAGCTCCTCAATCTCCCGAACGGTATACTGTTTGGTATGATAGAGTTTCACGGCCTGCTTGACTTTTTGTGCATTAGTGCGCGGTCTGCCGCCGATGTGGCCGCGTGCTCTGGCGGCATCCAAACCCTCTTTGGTGCGCTCTGCAATCACATCACGCTCGAACTGTGCAACGGCGCTCATCAGCGTAAACAGCAGCTTTCCCGCCGGTGTGGAGGTGTCGATCTGCTCTTTCAGGCTGACCAGATGCACACCGCGTTCACGGAACAGCTCCACCAGTTCGATCAGGTCTTTCGTGCTGCGGCCCAAGCGGGACAGGCTCTCAATTACTACCGTATCGCCCTCCATCATGCGATCTAGCAGTTTGTTCAGTTCCGGACGGTCGCGTTTGGTGCCGGTCATTTTCTCATTGAAAATGTAGTCCACGCCGTACTGTGTCAGCATATCAAGCTGCCGCGCAAGGTTCTGCTGTTCGGTGCTGACACGGGCATATCCGAATTTATAGTGCTTCATATCGTCCTCCTGTTGCAAAAATCTTCGTTTATGAAACAAAAAAATTTGCCCTCGGAATGTGGTATTCCGAGGGCAGTTTTCGTTCCAAAACTCGTTTCAAAATCAATGTGCCGAAAGTCAGGCGTTTTTGAAACTACACATCATCGGTCAGATCGAGCAGATCGTCCAATGCTTCCAGCACTTCACCGAGTACCCAGATTACACTGAATAAGCCCATGTTGTTCGCCCTCCTCTCTTAGTATGCGTATAACAGCTCTCCGGTCATTTCGTGCAGCAGAGTCGGATCGTAGAGCATTTCTTCAATCTCTTCCTCGGAGCAGCCGTAGTCGAGTAATGCCTGAATTTCATCCGCCGTTATGCCGAACGCCTTTGCTACACTGAACAGATCATCGTGGTTCGCAGGCGTGTCCTCGTAGTAACTGCGGTAATATGGATAATGTCGCCACCAATGTTCATAGCTGGTTTTCGGCATAAAGCTGCTAGTAGTGATATGTCCCAATCGGTCGATCTTCAAAATCTCGCCCTCCTTTGGCTCCAGAATGTCAGAGGGTGCGGTCAGCTTTAACTTCTTGATGGTCTTGCACAGGATTTCCTGTGTGGAAGCGTAGAGTAGGTAGCCGTCGTAAAACATGATGCACAGCGGATTATCTCCGACTACGAACCAGATAGAATTGTTCTTATCCAGCACCGTAAACACAAAAGAACCCTCGACCTTTTCAGCCATAGCTTGCAGGCTGTCAAAGTCGAGGGTCTTGTTCTTCTCTAAGAGCTGGACGGCAATGTAGCTGTCTGTTTCTACGCTCGTCAGCGGAAGATTTTCCGTAGCGCGGAGTTCCTTATCGTTCCAGAGAACGCCGTTATGCGCGAGTGCAAAAGCACCGCTGTCAACATGACCAAGGAACGGGTGGTTATTCTGGTTAAACTGTGCATTACCCTGTGTGGTCATACGGGTGTGTCCCATGACAACGTTCACGCCGTGCGGAATATGGATTTTCATTTTCCGAGCGGGAATCGGACGTTTGTAGATACGCAGGCGGCCGTTGAAGTTATACGCGATGCCGGTCGCATCCGTGCCGCGCACCTGACACTCTCTTGCAAGAGTATTCAGAATTTTATTTTTCGTATGGGTGTTGAGCACACCTTTGAAGTCGATTAAGCCGAACAGACTGCACATACTCATTCCTCCTCGCTTGCGGTGACAGGTTCATTGACATACAGGCGGCGTTCCTTGAGATACTGAATGAGTTCCGGTTCCTTGATTTCGTCGAGGAAGTCAAACCAGCTCATGTCCTGCACCTGATAATCGGACAAAGAAACAGCCACCTCGACCAGATGATTTACCATCTGCAAGGTGGCTTTCAGTGTGTTTAACTTCAAGGTTCCGCGGAACATCCGGATTTCTACGGTGTCAGAGTTCGTAAGGTTGACCGCCGTGTAACGTCCGGCGCAAGAGTTCTTCGCGTGGCTCATCTGCTCGGACGGCGTAAGACGGATACCATACCGTGCCGCCCAGCGATTCATCTGCGACTGCGTGCGGCGGCTGAACCGCAGAAGCTCAGCCCAGAATTTCTCTACAAAGTAGAGCAGGCGGGCGATCGCGGCCTCCTGCTGTTCGTAAGTACAGCCAAAAGCCAAGCGCGAAATATGAACGTGTAGGCCGCAGGTGCCGGCGGCATGGCTGAGATACCCCATGCGCTGTGCTTTACAGAGTACCTGTTCCCACGGCATTTCGTTCAGGTGGTATTCCAGCGTCATGGGATGTGTAACAAGTTCAAGACCCTCATCCAGACTGCCATCGGTTTTGATGTACAAGTTTTCGGCGTTTGCGTTGGCAATGTCGAGCAACTTCTGTGCGTTGCTGTTCACCGTGCCGCCCTCGTCAATTTCCAGCTCTACGCCAAAGTGCCGCAGGCCCTTGCCGTGGAACACAAGATCAGGTGTATAGTTGTAGTCGTGAATCGCGCCTTCGTGACCGTCCCAGCAGTCCGAGCAATAGGAATGATCGTCGTCATCGAAGTAAGCATCGTAGCTGCGCAGGATGCAGCCGCAGTCGTGGCAGCGGACATAGTGCTCGTCAAAACAGCCCTCGCAGAGCGTGTGATGATCGTCCTCAATGGCGCTTTCCTGATAGATGCGATCGCCGCAGCGGTCACAGGTTACTGTCAAACGATCTACACAGTCCTCACAGAGCCAGTCGCCCTCTACCTCAAACATTTTGCTGATCGGGTGCTCAGCACCGCAGTTGGCACAAATTCGAGTATCTTTCATTTTGGTTTCCTCCATTCAGTATTTGTTGGGTTATTGATACTTCATGGAGATAATATATAATTGAAAATACGCTTATTTACAGAAATAGTACAAATCCCCCATTTATGCACACATAAATGGGGTAAATCTTCTGTGTTCCGCGTTCCGCGTTCTGACGGTATACTTTTTACACTTATACTTATTATTACTATTATTCTTATTATTACTATTATTCTTATTATACACTGTGGAAAAAGTATCTATGCGGAACGCAGAACGCGGAACAAATTTATTCTTTAAGAACTATTGGAACTGTTTTTTCGTATATTCATAATTTCTTATCATCATATCACGCAACTGCTCTTTATTGAGCGGATCAGAAGCAATTTCATACAACACCTCAAACAACTCTTCATTGCTAAAAATCAAATCCCAAATGACATGATATTTATGCTCTCCAGCTAATGAAGTTTTTTTATGAAATGTTAATCTGCGCTTAAACTTTTTTTGTTCATCCGGTGTAAGTTGCTCTGGATTATCGGTATATTTCTTTTGCAATTTCCAACACTTAATAAAGTTTTTCTGTTCTTCAAGTTCTGCGTGCGCTATATGATAAAAAATATCAGAATATATTGATTCTACTTTTTCGTTATTCCCTTGAGTATTTACTAAACCATCCTCTTTCTCAATAAATTCTTGAATAGTAACCTGTTCTTTCTTCCTTTGCTCCTCTTTTACCTTATCCGATGGTCGACCTGAAACAATAATAGGCTCAAACAGTAATATATCACTTCTTTCAATAGTATCATCGTTATTCGTACGAACTACACGAGGACAATCTACCTGTCCTCCCAGATATTCAGCACTAACCCCAAATACCTTTGCAGCCCCACGACATATCCATTCAGATTTACTCTTCCCCTGTTCAACCTTCCACAACGACTGCTTCAATGCATCAACCCTTTTCTCCTCTTCCGATAACTCCTTTATCCTCGCCGCAACTTTGTCATTGGAGATATTTTTCTCTTCTCTTAACATCCTGTACCGTTCGCTAAAAGTCTTTGCATCAATCTGTAATTTTGTCGGAACCGCTACTCCTATATTACGCGACTTTGCTTGTAATTCTGGTATTAAACAAGGTTTTCCTTTTTCGTTATTTTCATCAACAGCCGCTTCGCTTTCTGCCGCATCTTGCTTGTTTTCCATCTCGCTGTCATCAATAATCTCATCTGGATTGACAGCATTTTTTTCGCTATTCTGACACTTATCGCCCTCACCGTTATCTGCCATTTTCTGCTTTTCTTCTTCATTACCCAGCATAATTTTAGCTTCCTTCAACTTTTAAAAAAATTACCTTTTATGCGAGCACTGTAAACTTTTTGAGCATCACAATTATTACTGTTGCCACTTTATTTTTATCACACGCCGCACACATCCAAAAAAGTTTCAAAAATCATCGTTTTTCGCGTTTTTCACAATTTGCAAACCACATATCACATCATGTAATATATAGCACGAAGAGGCCTCTAACACCAAAACAAGGAGGTATTCCTACGACATCAAACAATTACCCACTGGACAAAAACGGATACGCTATTCCCATCCTCTTTGATGCGATCAACTTCGGAAGCAACAAAGCAATACCCGCCGATTCACCGACAGCATCGCCAGAAGATGTGATGAACAATGTCCTGTCTGCATTTTGTTCCAATTCCTCTGATATTACTATATCACAACAGGAGTGTGCCAACAATACAGACAGTCCCGAGAAGGCTATATCCGTTCCCGCTCTGGCACCAGTTTCCTGTGCACCTGCACAGCAGGCAGCAGTTTCGATTCCACAGAATCAGCCTGCGCCAACGGAAACAGCCGTTTGTCCACCCGTAATAGAGCGTCCCAAAGCGGCTAATGCAGCGGCAATCGCCAAACGCATCGACTCGACCGGTAAAATCCGAATCTATCAAGAGCACGTTTACTGGTACGAGAACGGCTGGTATCATCTGCTGCAGACCGGTGAACTGCGCCGCCTGATGCGTTCTCTCTGTACTGCCGACATTGAAAAACACAGCAGCAAGCGGGTTTTCGAGGACATCGAAGTCTTCCTGCTCAGCAATTCCAAGCTGCTTGCTGAACCACCAGGCAACCATTCGCTGCTCTGCATCCAGAACGGTATCTATGATATGGTATCGAACACCATATCACCACATACTCCTGCCTGCTTTTTCACGCATTGTCTGAATGTATCGCTGCCTACTCTGTGCCATGGTACGCCGCACTTTGACAATTTCATAGGTTTTATCACCGGAAATGATTACGCTCTGCAAATGCGTATCTGGCAAATGCTCGGCTATATTTTTGCCTGTGATACCGATGGTAAGGTATTCTTCCTGCTGCAAGGTGTCAGCAACAGCGGCAAAAGCGTGCTGCTTGAGCTGCTGCGCTCTATGTTCAATCCCGAAGCTGTGAGCACACTTGATCTTTACCGTCTTGGCGATCGTTTTTCCGGTGCAGCCCTGATTGAAAAGAAGCTCAATATCTGCGGTGATCTTCCTAATCGTACGCTCTCGGCACAGGCCGTTGCAACGCTTAAACAGATCACAGGACGCGATCTTATGACAGTGGAGGAAAAGTATAAGCCGCTTGCAACCATGGCACCAGCGATCAATCTCGTGTTCGCATCGAACTTTCCGATTCGGATGGCCGAAGAAGATACGGCGCTGTTATCCCGCATGGTGGTGATACCTTTTCGGTTCTCTATCCCTACGGAACAGCAGGATCATCTACTCACGCAGAAAATCCTCGCCGAGCGGGACGGCATCTTTCTCCGCGCAATCCACGCATATCACCGTCTGCTTGCGGACAAGTACATTTTTGCAGGACAGGCTTTAGTCGATCAACTGTTATCCCAGTCCTATGCATCGCCTGTGGCCGAGAACCATAATATCGCTGCATTTCTAAATGATTGCTGTATCCTGACCGGTGACAACAGCTTTACTTCTACACAAGACCTGCATGAAGCCTGCACCGCCTATTGCGTGAAACACGACTTGCCGATCATAACCGATCGGACACGCTTTTCGCGCATACTGCGCAGCCAGCTTGCGAATAAAGTCGAGCCGAAAAAAATACGGATCGGTGACAAGACCCACAATGGGTACATTGGAATTAAACTATCGAACCAATAAGGAGAAACAAATTATGGGTAAGCATAAAAATAACTATAAAAGCAAAAATGGCCGCTACTATGTTCTCAAGGGCAGCAATGCCGTTATGATCGCCTACAACTGGGATCAGGCAAACGAATGTTTCCAGAAGTACATCTGCTCTCCTAAACGTCAAATCTCACATTGCTCTTACTTAGACGCACAGCACGATGCGCTGAACCACCTAAGAGAGATTGCACCCGGTCTTCCTATTCCACTCGAACTGCCGCTTGGCCGTATTATCACGGTCCGGTCGCTCATGCAGCAGTACTTAGGCAATACGGAGGTCTGATTCTATGACAGCACAAGTAAAATGTATCACCTTATCCGCCCGTGATCTGGCTGAACTGCTCGGCATAAGCCGTAGCGCTGCCTATGCGCTCTTTCACCGCGAGGATTTCCCAACACTCAAAATAGGCCGCCGCCTGCTTGTAACACACGATGCACTGATGCAATGGCTCAAAGAGGACGCCGCCAAGAAAAGTGCCTGAATATGCAGCAGAGGGCAAGGTCTAAAACCTTACCCTCATCTTATCTCACGCACAGCATTTATCCCCAGCTTGTGCAAAACTTGCATACCTGTGCTATACTATTTACATACAACCGAACTGTATGTGCCGGAAAGGAGTATTCTTTTACTTGTGGCACGAAAAAATAAAAAGCGTGAAGCCGGAAGCGGCTCTATTACCAAGCGGAAAGACGGCCGCTGGCAGGGTCAGTATGTGTCCGGTTACGATCCGGAAACCGGAAAGCCTCGTCGTCATACCATTTACGGCCAAACACAGAAAGAAGTCGCAGAGAAACTGCGTGCTGCAACCTCCAGTATTGACAACGGCGCCTTTCAGGAACCGCGTAAAATCACGGTAGCCGAATATGCCGCAGAATACATGGCAACTCATGTTGCCACGCTGACCGATTCCACACAGCGCAGTTACGAGAAAAATCTTCGGCTGCATATTCTTCCCGCACTGGGTACTCGCCGTTTGACCGACCTCACCCACCGCGAGGTACAGCGCTTTGCTTCGTCTTTAGGCGCAGGCGGTAAAGGGCTTGCCCCCAAGACTGTACACACCGTATTCGGCACGCTGCACGCCCTGTTGACCGCTGCACAGCGCGATGAGATCTTACAGCGCAATGTTGCCGACTTCTGTTCTCTGCCGCGTGTAACGCAAACCCGCGCCAAAGCGATCACCTCTGCCGAGCTGAATCAGTTTCTCGATCTGATTCGCAAGGACGAATTCTATTATCTGTTCTTCCTCGATATTTTCTCCGGTATGCGCCAGTCCGAAATTCTCGGCTTGCGCTGGGCTGACATTGACTGGGACCGGAACAGCCTTGTTGTACGCAAGCAGCTCCAGCAGAAATGCAAGAAAGGTGATTACAGTTATACGCTCATTGACCCGAAAGAGAACAAGCAGCGGCGTATTATTCTGGCGGAAACGGCTATGCTTACGCTTCAGAAGCAGCGCACCAAGCAGCAGCGTCAGCGTTTAGCCGCCGGACCGCTGTGGAACAATCCGTTTGATCTGGTTTTCACCAATGAATTTGGCCGCGCACTCAACCACCAGACCGTATACAAGCACCTCAAGCGTCTGCTGCGTTCCTGCGGTATGGGGGATTATACGTTTCATTCTCTGCGCCACTCATTCGCTACGATTTCGCTGGAAAACGGCGATGATATTAAGACCGTGCAGACGAATTTAGGTCACAGTACAGCTTCGTTTACGCTGAAAACCTACGCTCATGTCAGTGACCAAATGCAGCGCAGCAGTGCCGCCCGTATGGAGGAGCTGATCTCCAGTTTGGGAGCCGTAAATTAGCCCATTGCTGTCACGATTGCTGTCAAGAAAAATTAAGTCATTCTAAAAGTTATCGTTTTCTATCTATAAATGCAGAAAAGCTGCACTTTTCGCAATAAAAAGTGCAGCTTCCATGGCGGAGACAGAGAGATTTGAACTCTCGCGCCGATTTCTCGACCTACTCCCTTAGCAGGGGAGCCCCTTCACCAGCTTGGGTATGTCTCCATGTCAAGGTGTTAAGTTGTGCGCGGAGTTATTCTCGATCGAACCCTCCGCGCGCAATCTCGTGATTGGCGGAACGGGTGGGATTCGAACCCACGCGCCCTTTCGGACAAACGGTTTTCAAGACCGCCTCGTTATGACCACTTCGATACCGTTCCGTATCTTGCCCGATAAGCAAGATATATTTTACACCAGATCCTCGTGTTTGTCAACACATATGTGAACATTTGTTCTCACTTTTTTCTTATCACAATTTCATGCAGAGATGCGACGCTCGCCGCGGGAGCAAAAAGGGTAGACACCTGCGGTTTCTACCCTCTTTGAACACCCGTTTCCCTTGGTAGCCTACCTTGGGTGCAGATGGTAGACTGCGTAAGCAGGAAAAGGAGTACGGCAGAGGATTTTTTCTTCCGCGTTGTATCCGCATATTCGCATTTCGCTTACCGTACTGCTACACAGGTCGGCTACTCTACGCAGGCGCGGCACAAGGTGAATTGCCCGAAGGGCAAGAGAAAGTACTCTGAAGTATGACAGTGCCGCGCAACTCGTTGGTTTGTGCAGATTATCCATTTCCTGCGGGTATAATCACTGCTCGGTGTTAAATCTCTCCACTCTTAATTCTCCATTTTCAATTCTCAATTTCCAACTCCTCACTCCTAACTCTCCACTCTTAACTCATATTGCCAACAAAAAAACAGCCGAACCACAAGGGTTCGTCTGTTTTTGTGCCTTATTTCAGCTTTTCTTCCCACTCTTTTACCTTAAAACCCGGAAGAGCAAAGTCCTCTCCAATGAGCAGCGGGCGCTTGACCAGCATGCCATCGGTCGCGAGCAGCGCATACTGCTCGTCCTCGGTCATGGCCGGCAGCTTGTCTTTGAGTCCCAGCGCCTTATACTGCAGGCCGCTCGTATTAAAGAACCGCTTAAGCGGCAGACCGCTCTTTTCATGCCACGCACGCAGCTCCTGCTCGGTCGGATTGTCCTGCTTGATATCACGCTCGTCAAACGCCACGCCGCGCTCCTGCAGCCACGCCTTCGCCTTCTGGCAGGTCGAGCACTTGGGATAGCATACAAACAGCATTTCGTTGTCCTCCTCTGTTAATCCTCAGCTGCCGTCTGCGCCACGTTCGAACGACACAGGCAGAACAGCTCAGCAGCCAGCATAACGCACGCTGCTGCAGCCAGAATGCCGCGCAGCACCATTTTGATCGACCACATGGACGGGATGCCCATCAGCATAGCCAGACCGTAGCCGCCGATATCCGACACCGACATGGTGACCGCCACTGCGGTAAAGAACGCCAGCATAGCCGGAGCCGGCTTGCCAAACAGCAGACGCGCCAGCTCATAAAACGCCAACACAATCATCACATCCGCTACCAGTCCAAAGCCAAACGACGCCAGCTTCGGATCGGTGCAGGTCATGCGGTAGTTGACCAGCAGATGCAGGCAGCTCCAGAACAGCGGTACGAGCGTCATTGCGGCGCTCTTTTCCGTCATCTGTACGCCCTGTGCCTTGGCCAGACCAATCATGCAGCCGCCGGTCAGCACGCCCATGATTGCGTAGACGATCTCCAGAACACGCGCCCATGCAGCCACGTCCTGCTCTGCCGTGGTGATGGTCAGATACAGGTAACCCAGACTGCCCCCCGCTACAATCAGTCCCGCAACGACAGCCGCCATGCGGAACAGCGCCTCCTTCGTGCCGAGCAGCTGCTCAAACGGTACCTTATTGCGCGTCTTAAGCGGCAGCGCCAGCACAGCATACACGATTGCACTGATAGCGAACAGCGCGATCACGAACCAGATCCATTTATCGCCTGCCGTCGGCAAGCCGGTGCTTACGTCAAAACCGTTCAGCAGGTGCAGCGCGCGCAGCGCAATCCCCGGAACGCACAGCACGACCGCCAGAATCGGCAGAAGCTTCGTTGCTTTCATGTTGTTTCCTCCAGTAAGAGATAGTATTAAACGCTACTATTATAGCATACTTGCCGCAAGGCTTCAATACAGCGAATAATTGATATTTGCATATAAAAACAACCGCCTGTTCAAAACAGACGGTTGTTTCGCGCATTGCGCGTGTTCAATAGACTGTGCCGTGCAAATTCCAAAAATCCGGGAGCATGTACCGGCGCAGCGCGGCCGAGAAGCCGCGCAAGGATAGCGCAGGATTTTTGACTTTGAGAGGGAGAAAATTTCCGTACGGGAACTTTCAGACAACTTTGGAACAGCCTGCGGTCCGTTCCTGCTTGCCGGCGGAGCCGTGGTTCTG
The DNA here is from genome assembly GCF_027693185.1 of Butyricicoccus sp. OF27-2pH9A. NCBI lineage: Bacteria > Bacillati > Bacillota > Clostridia > Eubacteriales > Butyricicoccaceae > Butyricicoccus > Butyricicoccus sp. OF27-2pH9A. Next base: position 8,688 of record NZ_JAQEXK010000008.1, on the reverse strand, counting down.
CGACAGCAATCAGTGCTGGCTTACCTTGGGCATCTGCACCTTTTCCTGTGCATTGAACTCCGTGTTTGCCGGAGTCTGCTTGCTCATGCCGAGCTTGAGCAGAATCGGCGTTACCAGCGTAGTAACGATAACGACCAGTACGATCGGCGGGAACATGTGCGGGTCGATCAGACCGGCCTGCTCGCCCTTCTGTGCTACGATCAGCGCAACCTCACCGCGGGATACCATGCCCAGACCGATGGAGAATGCATCATAGGTCTGGAAGCCCATGACGCGGGCACCGAGACCACAGCCGATGATCTTGGTCAGGATTGCAACGATGGTCAGTACCACTGCGAAGATCGCCATGGTGCTGGTCAGACCTTCCAGGTTGGTCTTAATACCGATGGAAGCGAAGAACAGCGGAGAGAACAGCATGTAGCCGAGCACGTTGGTCTTGCTTGCAACATAGTCGCGCGCAGAGGACAGACGGCACATTACGATGCCTGCGAAGTATGCACCGGTAATATCTGCAATACCGAAGTAACGCTCCGCAACGTAACTCATCAGGAATGCGAATGCAACCGCATAGATCGCGATACGGCGATGACGATGCCACTTTTCCTCCATCTTGAGGAATACGCGGTACATAACGATACCAACAACCAGCACAAAACCGAAGAACGCAACGATGCGGCCGAGCACCAGAACCGGCTTTACCGACGGGTCAGTCAGTGCGGTCAGGACGGTCAGTACCACGATACCGAGGATATCGTCGATAACGGCCGCGCCGAGAATGGCCGTGCCGACTTTACTTTTCAGCTTGCCCATCTCACGCAGGGTCTCAACGGTGATCGAAACCGAGGTAGCGGTCAGAACGACACCGATGAAAGCAGCCTTCAACATGTTCATCGGGTCGGTCGGATCATTATCGAACGCCAGATAGCATGCAACGCCACCGATCAGCGGCACGACAACACCGATCAGCGCGATAACGAAGGACGCAAAACCGGTGGTTTTCAGCTCGTCCAGATCGGTATCCATGCCTGCGTTGAACATCAGGATGATTACGCCGATCTCAGCAGCCTTTACCAGAAAATCCGTTTCGCCTACCCAGCCGAGGCAGCTCGGGCCGACCAGCACACCAGCAATCAGTGCACCGACAACCTGCGGCATATGCACGCGCTCCGAAGTAAGGCCGAATACCTTTGTGAACAACATGATGATCGCAATCGTCAACAGAAAGTCATATGACATTGTTCCCACCCTTTCTTAATGTGATAACCTTTTGCATAGAATATTATACTCTTTTTCGCGCAAAGAACCAGCTAAGATTTCAATTTTTACTCCGTGATTTTGAACGAAATTACCAAACAGCGCATTCAATCTCTGTGCACTCTGCCAGTTTCGCTATTTTCTGACATTATTCAGCAAATCCTTCCGAAATCGCCTGTTCCTCCTCATCAGCCGCGTGCGTGCGCGCGCCCATGCGGCTGCGGAATGCGGCGCAGCAGAACGGACCGACCACGAAAATCCGCAGCGGATACGCCAGCAGAAAGCCTAACTCGTCTAACTTGGATTGTTTTTTCTGCACCGTCTATGCCGCAAGGCAAAAAAAGAACGCCTTGCGAGCATAAGCTTGCAAGGCATTGAAATTTCAATTTTTTCCATTATATCATATTGTGTGGAAATTTCAAGTGTTTTTCTTCGCCTATTCCTATTATATATAGCCGCCGCTTGAGAAGCGAACGAAATGTGCGCTGACGCCGCGCGGGCGCACAAGAGGATAGACACCTGCGGTTTCCACCCTCTTGTGTATCTCCCCTTTCCCTTAGAGGGTCTGGCGCAGACCAGAGACCGGCGACCGCTCCGAAATGGGGGAACGGCAGTCGGGTTACCGTTGCGTGTCTTTCGTGAAATATTCGTAGTTCACAGATAGATTACTGCTACACAGGTGGTTTACTCTACGCAGGCGCGGCATGACCGTGCCGCGCAATTCGTTAGCGCGTTATGATAGACAGCACCTACGAGGATAAATTGTACCAAACGTCTAAATTCGTAGGTGCCGTGCGGTACAACGTGCCAAGGATTTGCGCGGCACTGCTATGCCGCGCTCTGCGCAGAGTAGCCCCTATGTGTAGCAGTACGCTGTCTGTGAACTGCGAATAGGTTGCAAAACAAACGCTGCGGTAACCCGACTGCCGTTCCCCTCTTTCGGAGCGGTCGCCGGTCTCTGGTCTGCGCCAGACTATCTAATAAGGGAAAGGCAGGAGTTCAAAGAGGAAGGAAAACCGCAG
>NZ_JAQEXK010000008.1:0-6402 GCF_027693185.1 Butyricicoccus sp. OF27-2pH9A | reverse complement strand
CAGGTTGTCCTTCCTTTTTGCCCACCGCCGTGGGTACGGCATCGTCCCCGCGGCGGGCGCCGCGACGCTCCCGCCGTCCGCAGACGGCGAATCCCCCGCTGAATCTCAGCGAAAAACTCTCCGCCCGTTAGGGACGAACACGCTGACGCAGTTCGTGCACCCCGGCTTTCCGGTGCAGAAAAGGAGCCGCCCGTTAGGAGCGAACACACTTACGCAGTTCGCGTACCCCAGCCATTCGGTGCCAGGAATGCCCGACCACTCTGCTGTTTTAGGCAAAAGTAAAAACCCCATTCCAAACGGAACAGGGTTTTGTACTTCGCTTTATATGTGTTCAGGAATTAGCCCTGAGAGATAGCGCCTACCGGGCAGGAACCTGCGCAGGTACCGCAATCTACACATGCGTCAGCGTTGATCTCGTACTTGCCGTCGCCCTCAGCGATAGCGCCAACCGGGCACTCGCCAGCGCAAGAGCCGCACATAATGCAGCCGCCACCGATAACATATGCCATTGGTATTGCACCTCCAAATGTATTTTACAATTATCATTTTACCACAAGATTTAAAAAAAGCAACAAAAACAAGCGGTTAGTCTTTGGTAACTTTTATCATAGTACACAATTTGGGTCAGTTTATGAAAAACTGAGAAAAATCGTGATTCAAAGCGATATAGCGAGAAAACCAATGGTTAGCCTTATCTACCTCTCTTTAATAGTCAGAAATGGTCAAATTTTTCTCTTGATTTTAGACGCCTCCGGATATACAATATAGACAATGATCAGGGAAGGTCAGATGAGTGAGTGCCTTTCCCGGAAGGAAGTGAAACACCATGAAAATGTCCGATGTGATCGCCGACTTCATCGGTGAGATGCTGTCAGACGGCGGCGGCGTTGCTGAGCTGCAGCGCAAAAGCCTTGCTGACCGGTTTTCGTGCGTACCGAGTCAAATCAATTATGTGATAGAGACCCGCTTCACACCGGAGCATGGTTATCTGGTTGAGAGCCAGCGCGGCGGCGGCGGTTTCATCCGCATCATCCGCCTGCTGGATGACAAGCAGCGCACACTGCTCGAAGCGGCACGCGGTATCGGCGGACGGCTGAGCCAGAACGACGCGGCGCGTCTGACACGCGCACTCGTTTCCGCTGAGCTGCTTACCCAGCGCGAAGGTCAGCTGTTGCTGTCCGCCTGCTCGGACGGTGCGCTGGCGGAGGTTGATAAGACCGACCGCGACAGACTGCGCGCAGCGATCTACCGATGCGCTGTGATGGGCGTTGCGACAGTCTAAGGGGGACGCTGTCCCCCTTAGATACCGAAAAAGTTCCGAAGAAACTTTTTCGGATAACCCCCTCTCGTTCGCACAGCGAACGAGGACGCGCCGCCACGGCGCGGGCAGCGGTATTCAAATCCGGCAAAGCTGGATTTGAATGAAAATGAAAAAGCAAACCAATTTACCTTATATTAAAAGTATAGAATCTCTTGGAGAGGAGTTTTGACTTATGAAATGCGAAAAATGCGGCAAGAATGAAGCTACCATGTATTATAAGGAAACCGTAAACGGTGTCACCCGTGAGATGCACCTGTGTCCGGAATGTGCACAGAAGGAAAACCTCGGCGGTGCGTTTGAAAACGCATTTCAGTCGATGAACCACTTCTGGAGCGATCCGTTCCATTCGTTCCTCGGCGGCGGCTTTGGCAGCCTGTGGAATGACATGCTGGGCGAAGCGGCTCCGACCGCTACCATGCTCGGCACCGAGCGCAAGTGTCCGACCTGCGGCATGACCGAAAGCGAACTGCGCCGCACCGGCCGCGTCGGCTGCCCGGACTGCTACTCCACGTTTGCGGACATTCTGAATCCGTATGTGCAGAAGATCCACGGTGCAACGCGTCATATCGGCACGGCACCGGCGGCGCCCGAACAGCCCAAGGCTGACCCGGTGGCTGACCTCAAGGCACAGTTGAAAGCGGCAGTTGAAAGCGAAGATTACGAGCGCGCAGCAAGCCTGCGCGATGAGATCCGCAGAATGGAGGGTGAACAGAAATGAGTATGTTTGAGATTCACGGCGGCTTTACCGGTCTGGCAGCGTCCAGCCGTGTACGCCTGGCACGAAATATTAAAGGCTATCCATTCCGTCTGACCGAACAGCAGCACAGTGAAATTGCTGACAAGGTATTCGCTGCACTGAAAGAAAACCCGACCATCGGTCCGGAGTTTGACAAGAAGCAGATCATCCCCCGTTCGACCGAAGCCTCTCAGCTGGTCGAGGAACACCTCATCTCCCCCGAGCTGGCGCAGAACGGCGGCTGGCTGATCGTCTCCAAGGACAGCGGCGTATCCATCATGGTCGGCGAAGAGGATCACCTGCGTCTGCAGGTCATCGGCACCGGTCTTTGCCCGAAGGAATGTCTCGAAACCGCAAACCGTGTAGCTTCGCTCATCGAAGCGGCGCTGCCGTTCGCGTATGACGAGCGCCTCGGCTACCTGACCGCCTGCCCGACTAATATCGGCACCGGTCTCCGCGCCTCCATCATGCTGCACCTGCCGATGCTGACCGCAACCGAGCAGATGGACCGCATCATCGGCTACGCGGGCAGCCGCGGCTGTGCCGTGCGCGGCACCTACGGTGAAGGCTCGCAGGCGGTCGGCGGATTCTATCAGGTGTCCAATCAGGTTACTCTCGGTGCGTCTGCCGCAGAGCTGACCGACAAGCTGGTAGAGACCGCGACCACTATCATCGACGCCGAGAAAAAGGCGCGTGAGCAGGTACGCAGCCAGAACGAACCCGCACTGCGCGACCGTATTTACCGCGCAGCAGGCACGTTGCGGAGTGCATATCTGATTGACACGAATGAAGCCGTTCAGTGCATTTCCAATGTTCTGATTGGTCTGCAGATGGGTTTCCTGTCTGGCATGGACGCGCAGAAGCTGTACGCACTGGAGGAGCGCATCCGTCCGGCTATGCTGACCGGCGCGCCGCAGGACCGCGATAAGAAACGTGCGGAAATCCTGCGTGAAGCGACAAAGCCTATTCAATTCAACTAATCACCTGTCCCGCAGGGGCGCACAGTGTGCGCCCACTCCAACCACGATGCTGAAATCCGGACGCACACTGTGCGCTCCTGCGAGGACGTTTTACCCCTAAATCAAGCTATTTTCCTACTCTGAAAGGAGTGTTATTTATGTTCTATCAAAACCGTTTTACCGAGCGTGCCCGTCAGGCACTGACGCTTGCACAGGAAGCGGCCGCTTCGTTCGGCCACAGCTACATTGGCTCGGAGCACCTGCTGCTCGGCCTGCTGCGTGAGGGCGGCGGTCCTGCCGCAAAGGCACTCACTGCCGCAGGCGTGACCGACGAAGCTCTCGTTCATCAGATCGAAGAGCTGTCCGGCCGCGGCACCCCGGATTCCACCGCGCCGCAGGGCATGACACCGCGCACCAAGCGCATTGTGGAGCTGTCCGTGCAGTCCGCGAATGAGATGGGCACCGGCTATGTCGGCACCGAACATCTGCTGCTCGGCATCCTGCGCGAAGGGCAGAATGTGGCACTGACCGCACTGGCCAACCTGCGTATCACCCCGCAGATCCTTGTTGAGAAGCTGAATGAGGCGCTCGGCGGCGTACAGGACAGCGTTTCCGGCGAGCCTGGTACTGCTGCAAACGGCAGCGCTGACAGCAAGGACGCGCTCAGCCAGTTCGGCCGCGACCTGACCGCCGCTGCCAAGGAGGGCAAGCTGGACCCGGTTATCGGCCGCTCCAAGGAGATTCAGCGTGTCATCCAGATTTTGTCCCGCCGTACCAAGAACAACCCGGCACTGATCGGTGATCCGGGTGTCGGCAAGACCGCTGTTGTTGAGGGTCTTGCTCAGAAGATTGTTTCCGGCGACGTACCGGAGACCCTGAAGGGCAAGCGCCTGATCTCGCTCGACCTGACCGGCATGATCGCAGGCACCAAGTACCGCGGCGAGTTCGAGGAACGCATCAAGAAGGTCATCGAAGAGCTGACCGCCAAGAAGGACACCATCCTGTTCATTGATGAGATGCACATGCTGATGGGCGCTGGTGCGGCTGAGGGCGCAGCTGACGCTGCGAATATCCTGAAGCCGGCACTGAGCCGCGGTGAGGTACAGGTCATCGGTGCAACCACGCTTGACGAGTACCGCAAGAATATTGAGAAGGATGCCGCGCTGGAGCGTCGTTTCCAGCCTGTTCAGATCAACGAGCCGTCCGCCGAGGATGCCGTTGAGATTTTGAAGGGTCTGCGCGACAAGTATGAAGCACATCACCGCATCAAGATTCCGGACGAGGCCATTGAAGCCGCTGTCAAGCTGTCTGTCCGCTATGTAACCGGTCGTTATCTGCCGGATAAGGCAATCGACGTAATTGATGAGGCCTGCTCCCGCGTTCGCCTGTCCAGCCTGACCACTCCGCCGGATTTGAAGCAGCTCGAGGACGAAATCGCCGCCGTTGCCGCAAAGAAGGAGGAGGCCGTCAAGGGTCAGGACTTTGAGAACGCCGCCAAGCTGCGTGACGAGGAGAAGTCCAAGCGCGAAGCGATGGAGGCCCGCAAGAAGGAGTGGGCTGACCAGCAGACCAAGTCGCACGGTGCTGTCACCGAGGACGACATTGCAGCCGTTATCTCCGGCTGGACCGGTGTTCCGGTTGCTCAGCTGACCGAGGACGAGGGACAGCGTCTGCTGCACCTCGAGGATACGCTGCATCAGCGTGTTATCGGCCAGAGCGAAGCTGTAACCGCCGTTGCTAAGGCAATCCGCCGCAGCCGTGTCGGCCTGCGCGACCCGAAGCGCCCGATCGGTTCGTTCCTGTTCCTCGGCCCGACCGGTGTCGGCAAGACCGAGCTGAGCAAGGCACTGGCCGAAGCGATGTTCGGTGATGAAAACGCCATGATCCGCATTGATATGTCCGAATATATGGAGAAGCACGCCGTTTCTCGTATGATCGGTTCGCCTCCGGGATACGTTGGCTACGATGAGGGCGGCCAGCTGTCCGAGAAGGTTCGCCGTCATCCGTACTCGGTTGTCCTGTTCGATGAGATCGAGAAGGCACACCCGGATGTATTCAACATCCTGCTGCAGATTCTTGAAGATGGTATCCTGACCGACGGTCAGGGCCGCCATGTAGACTTCAAGAACACTATCATCATCATGACCTCCAACATCGGCGCGCAGAAGATCACCGGCAGCGGCCGCAAGTCGCTCGGCTTCGCGGACGGCAAGCCGGAGGACGCTGCAGAGCGCACCTTTGAGCAGATCAAGGCCGACGTTATGGCGGAGCTCAAGACCGCGGTTCGTCCGGAATTCCTCAACCGTATTGATGACATCATCGTGTTCAACCGTCTGAATGAGGACGAAATTGCACAGATTGCCGACGGCATGCTCCGCAAGGTTGCTGCCCGCATGCAGGATATGGAGATCACCATGGATTGGACCGAGGCCGCTAAGAAGCATCTGGCTAAGGCTGGTTTTGATCCGGTTTACGGTGCCCGCCCGCTGCGCCGCGCTGTTACCAACGAGGTCGAGGATCTTGTTGCCGAGGAATCCCTTGAGGGCAAGATCAAGAAGGGCGACAGCGTAACGCTCGATGCCGCCGACGACAAGCTGGTGCTGACGCATAAGGATGCAAAGGCTCCCGCAGAAACTGAAAATAAGGACGAATAATCCTTATCTGGATAGCGAAAGAGGTACGATTCGTGAGAATCGTACCTCTTTGGGTTTTGCGTCTTTTTGGTCTGTGCACAGAATTGAGAATGAAAAATGGAGAATGGAATCACCCGTAATTCGCAACCAATCGAAATCTATTCTTCCAAATCGGACCGATTTTATAGTATAATGAACATATACAAGACAAGGCGGTGATACCATGCTGAAACCACGAATCAAAGCACTTTTCGTCCTGCTGTTCGCCACCATTGTGATTATGACCGTTGCAGTCAAAAGCACGCCGCCGGTTTCGGAATATATGCGGACCGGAATCCGGCTGTCTGACCTGTCAGACCTCGAACGCACTGAATTTATGGTAGCAAAAGGTGCAACCGCAGTACCATATAACTACAAAACCTCTGTCGGTTTTCAAGAGTTAACAACCGATCTTGTTGCTCGATACGAAAAAGATCCATACAAAATATTAACCGGTTCATACGGCAGTCTTTCTACAAACCTCTACGCCGAGGAAGTCCGCAAAATCGTAAACGATTACTATGGTATTTATCACGTCGAATATTATTTCGACCATTATCCCGAATATCCGCCGTATTCTCCGGATAGTGAAACCTAAAGCGGCACAAAAAAGCCTCTGTCCATCGGACAGAGGCTTTTTCTATCAAATCTGAACGATATTCAGTTGATTACTTAGCAGCCTTAGCAGCCTTGATTGCGTCGATCATCATCGGA